>JAADHA010000328.1 GCA_013152105.1 Oligoflexia bacterium
CCCTGGCTCGGGCTCGCCTGCGCAGCTCAGCCCAGGCCGCGGTGAACGCCATCCCCGCGGACACGAGCACGCTGGCCGAGGTGGACACAGGCCAGGTGGCCGTGCCGCGTGCCCAGCAGATCAAGGACATCGAGGCGGCGATGACCGCCTGGGGAACCGAGCACCGCCGGGGGATGATCGCGGTGATCGGCGACCGAGGCACCGGAAAGTCCAAGATGTTGGACCTCGCAGCCCAGCGCGGCCAGGCCCTGCTGCCCGATCTCCCTGTGAAGCGCCTCGCACTTCCCCGGCGACTGAGCGAACCAGGGCCCGCCTTGCAGTGGCTGACCGACGCGACCGGCACCTGCTGCTCCGAGATCATGGACTGCGAGTCCGATGTCGAGGCGCTGGCCGACTCGCTGCGAACCCTCCCCTCGACGATCTACCTGGTCGACGACCTGCACCGGCTGGTGCTGCGCAAGGTCGGCGGTGTCGGCGCGGCCCGAGCCGTGCTGCGGGTGATGCTGGCCACCAGTCAGAAACACCTGTGGGTCTGTGCCATCCACAAGCCCACCTGGAATTACCTCAGCGGCCTGCGCAACTCGATCAACCTCGAAGCGCTGCGGTCTCGCATCGACCTCGGCCCTCTGCCGGCCGCCGAGCTCGGGGACTGGATCAAGGCGCGCGTCCGCTCCGCCGGCTACTCGGTGGCCTTCGACCGCCTGGTCGGCGGAAACCCCGTGGGAATGGACGCCCGGCGAGCCCGGGCCCGGGCCGAGCAAGCCTACTGGCGCATCCTCGCCGACACCAGCATGGGGATCCCCGCGGTGGCCTGGGGCTACTTCCGCGGCGGGCTCTGTGTAGGAAAGGGCGTGCGCGCCTTGGATGCCCACATCTTCAGCGCCCCCTCGACCGCCGACCTCGAGCATCTGCCGGACCTCGACCTGTTCGTCCTGACCGCGGTCGTGATTCACGACGAGCTGTCCAGCAGCGCCATCAGCGACGTCCTCAACGCGCCCCTCGCCCAGGTCCAAGAGGCCTGCCGCCACCTGGACGGACTCGGCGTGCTGTGTAGCAAAAAAGCAGATAGGAGCTGGCTGATCACGCCCGCCTGGTATCCCGCGGTGCAGCGAATCCTGCGCCAACGACACTTCCTCTACCTGAGGTGAGAATTGGACCCGGCCCAGTCCCTGAGCTTCGTCGACCTCTTCCAGCCCTCAGGTGTGCCCTACGCCATCGCGGTGATCGTGGTGGCCTACCTGCTGACCCGGGTCGGGACCCAGACCCTCGACGCGCTGAGCGAGCGCTTCACCGAGCGCCGGCTGCTCTTCAAGCAGCTCACCGCCATCGGCCGCTTCATCATCCTGCTGGTCGCCACGGTCAGCGTGGCCAGCGCGGTCATCAACTTCACCCGCGAGGCCCTGCTGGCCGTCGGCGGGTCAGTGGCCGTCGCGGTCGGCTTCGCCTTCAAGGACCTGCTAGCGTCCTTGATGGCCGGGATCATCCTGCTCTTCGACCGGCCCTTCCAGGTCGGTGACCGGATCAGCTTCGACGGTGCCTACGGCGAGGTCGTGGAGATCGGCCTGCGCACCGTCCGCATCCACACCCTCGACCACAACCTGGTGTCGATCCCCAACAACCGCTTCCTCTCCGACGCCGTGAGCTGTGCGAACGCTGGCGCCCTCGACCAGATGTGCGTCTTCGACTTCTGGATCGGCTGCAACGAGGACTTCGAGCAGGCCAAGACCATCATCTACGAAGCGACCGCCAGCAGCCGCTACGTCTACCTGGCCAAGGACATCAGCCTGGTTCTGCGCGAGGGACCGGTGGCGGGGGGCGGCGAGCGATTCGCCGTCCAGATCACCGTGAAGGCCTACGTCTTCGACGGGCGCTACGAGGTCGCCTTTGGTACAGACATCACCGAGCGCGTGAAGCGCGCCTTCCGGGCGGCCGGCATCCGCACCGCAGGCGAGCGAGAGTGGGCCTTCGATGCCCACCCCGACCCCGCGCTGGCCTGAACCGCTGCTCTGAACCGCTGCCCTGAACCGCTGTCCTCTCGCGAGAGCCCGCATGCAAAACGCCGAGACCGCGATCCTCATCCTGCTGCTCATCGCCGCCTTGGTCGGCATGGGTGCGCTGCGGCTCAAGCTCCCCTACACCGTCGCCCTGGTCCTGACCGGGGTGGGCCTGGGCTTCCTGCACATCCCCGAGCTCAGCGCCCTGGTGCTGACCCCCGAACTGTTGATGGCCGTGTTCCTGCCGGCACTGCTCTTCGAAGCCGCCTACCACGTCGAGTTCGACAAGTTCCGCAAGCTCGGGGCGGTCGTCCTGTTGATGGCCGTGCCTGGGGTCCTGCTGGCCGTCGCCATCACCGCGTTCGGTTCCTATGCCGCCTTTCACCTGATCGGCGTCGATGTCTTCACGCTCAAGCACGGCTTCATCTTCGCCAGCATGATCGCCGCCACCGACCCGATCAGCGTGCTGGCCCTGTTCAAGACCCTGGGCGTGACCAAGCGCCTCTACCTGTTGGTCGAGGGCGAGAGCCTGCTCAACGACGGTGTCGCCGTCGTCGTGTTCATGATCGTGGCCGCCGTCGTCGGCGTCCAGACCGGCCACGGCCAACCGCCCCAGTTGCAGGGGTTCTCCGAGATCGCCGTCTACGGTATCAAGACCTTCTTCTGGATGGCCCTGGGCGGCAGCGTGGTCGGTGGAATGATGGGCGCGCTCGCCTCGGTGTTGACCAGCAACGTCGACGACAAGCTTATCGAGACCTCGCTCACCGTCGTCACCGCCTACGGCAGCTTCCTGCTGGCCGAGTCCTTCGGCGCGTCCGGCGTCCTATCCACCGTCGTCGCCTGCATGGTCCTGGGCAGCTTCGGCAGCCCGGCATGTCTGTGCGGACCCGCGTGGCCGTCGTCGACTTCTGGGAGTTCATGGCCTTCTTCAGCAACACCTTTGTGTTCCTGCTAGTCGGGCTGGAGCTGGACATCCCCGAACTTGCGGCCGCGTCCGGCCTGGTCGTCATCGCCTTCATCGTCGTGCTGCTGGGGCGGGCCGCCACCGTCTATGGCCTGATGCCGCTGACCCGTCTGTTCCCCATCGAACCCATCCCCAAGGCATGGTCCCACGTGTTGGTGTGGGGTGGGCTGCGGGGCAGTCTGTCCATGGTCCTGGTCATGGGTCTGCCCGCCGAGATGCCCGGGCGTCGCCTGCTGCTGGTCCTGGTCTTCGGCGTGGTCAGTCTGTCCTTGATCCTCCAGGCCCTGACCATGAAACCCTTCCTGATGCGCCTGGGGCTGGTCGCACCCAAACAGACCCGCGTCGCCTACGAGCGGGCCCGCGGTCAGGTCCGCATGGCTCGGGCCGCGCTGCGTGACCTGGACCGCCGCGGGGACCTCCTCAACCCCAACATCCGGTCTCGCTTCGAAGAAGAGTACCGGACCATGCTGGAAGAAGCCCGGCTCGCCGCCATCGAGGCTGCCGGCGACCACTTCGACACCGAGCGCCTGAATGAAGCCGCCCTGCACCTGATCAGCGTCCAGGAAGAGGCCCTGCGCCAGGCCCGGGACGAGGGCGTCGTCAGCACCGACGCCGCCGAGCTGCTGCTGGAAGAGCTGGCCCGCCGCCGCGAGTCACTGCTGCACGACAGCGAAGAGGCCGAGGCCGGGTAGTCCCAGAGGCAGCAATATGCACAATCGTGCATAGGGTCCTTGACGCGAGGTGCATTGGCGCGCACAGTGATTGGAACATGACTGATCGTGCATCTGACCTCGCTCGCATCGTGCTCGCTCGCCGACTCCGGCTGGGCCTCCGCCAGGTGGAGCTCGCCGAGCTGGCCGGCTGCTCGACGCGCTTCGTTCACACCGTTGAGGCCGGCAAGGAGAGCCTTCGGCTGGACAAGCTACTCGACCTGCTCGAGGCGCTCGGCCTGGGGCTGATCGTGCGCCGGGGCCCTGCCGGCGTGGCTGCCGAGCAGGGCGAAACCGATGAGCCGACGCGATGAGCGGACGCATCGAGGATCTGCGCTGGGTGGAGAATGCCGAGATCCGCAAGGCCGGACACCTCGCCGGGCACCTCTCGAGAACTCGGGAGGGTACTGAGTTCACCTACGATCCAGACTACGAGGGTCCCGCAGTCGCAACCAGCCTGCCGCGCGGCGCGCCCCCGGTCCGCGCCTCGGCAGGCGCCGTTCCGCCCTATTTCGCCGGCTTGCTGCCTGAAGGACGCCGTCTCGCGGCAGTTCGGACCGCGCTGAAGACCTCGGCCGACGATGATTTCTCCCTGCTGCTCGCCACCGCACACGACGCCATCGGTGCCGTCCAGGTCGTTCCGCTTGGCTGGGTGCCTCCGCCACCGTCGTCTCCAGAACCCCTCGACCGCGTGCGCTTCGCCGAGCTCATGGCGCGGGTCCTGGGCCCCGAGGGGGCCGATCGCGTGGCTTCCCCCACCTTGTCGAGAACGAGGCGTTCTTCCTGGACGCAGCGCGGGCAAGCGGACTGCCTGCGGCCACCGCCCAGATCGTACACGACCGTGACGGTGAACCCGGCTTGCTGGTCCGCCGCTTCGACCGCGTGCTGCGGGATGGCGTCTGGCAGGCCCTCGCCCAGGAGGACGGCTGCCAGGTGCTCGGTCGTTATCCCGCCGACAAGTACCGGGTTTCCACGGAGAAAGTGCTCAGCGCCCTCGTAGGGGTCGCCGGAGCCCCACGGGTCTGCGCTCGAGACCTGATCCGCCAGGTGGCCTTCGCGTACCTCAGTTGCAACGGCGACGCGCACGCCAAGAACTTCTCGGTCCGACGGGCTCCAGACGGCGAGTGGGAGGCGACCCCGGCCTATGACGTGCCCAGCTCGCACATCTATGGGGACTACAGCATGGCCTTGACCATCAACGGAAAGTCACGGGAGGACATCGGCCGAGCGGACTTCCTCGCCCTGGGCGGCCGGTTGGCTCTCCCGGAGCGAGCCGTCGCCCGGGTGTTGGACGAGCTGGCCGAACGGGCACCCCGGTGGGCCGAGCGCCTTGACGCATTGCCCTTCAACGCGCGCAAGCTGCACGAACTCAGTCGGGCCATCGCTTTCCGGCGAGACCGCTTGACCGTGTCCAGACGCTGAAGAAAACAGTCGAAGCATCATGCGGTCGCCACGCAAGTGCTCGTGGAGGGCTGCGCCAAACTGGAGACGGGGTGGGAGACGTCGGACAAGCGGGCCGTGCCGATGGCCGAGGACGGCGAACTTCCTGGCGACGGCCACGACGGCACGCCGCTAGCCTCGCCGGCCGCCGCGACTGGCGATTTCGGCGTCCCACCGCCACAAATCACTGGTTCAGCCCGCGGTGATCCGGCGGCCCCCGTCGGCCCTCGAAATGCTGTAGGGGCGGCAGCGTCGGGCCTACCTCACCCAGCGGGGCCAGGACAGGCTGCTCGTCGAGTTCGGTGCGCGCTACCGTGCTACCTTGCTGCCCTTCCAAAGGTGCCAGATGCCAGCAGCCCTGATCGCCGCGCTGCTGCTGGCTTGCGTGCACGCCGATCCCCAGGCCCGCGCCGTCGCCGAGACCGCCCCCTGGACTCGCCCCGAGTACGTCGCGGTCGACCTGTTGCACAGCGACCCAGCCGTGGCGCGCTTTCGCCAGGACTGGTACGCCCGCACTCTCTTTGCCATGGGCGAACCCTCCTTCATCGAGCTGGCGCGCCGACCCGGGCAGGCGGTGCGTTTCCTGTGGCTACGGCATTGGCACGCGCCCATCGCCGTGCGCGTGTCGCGGGTCGGAGACCAGGCCGTCGCCGAGCTGCGGGTGCTGACCGGCCTTGCACGCCCCGAGACCACCGGTCGCCTGCGAGCCAGCCGCCGCGTGGTGCTGGACGCCCAGGCATGGGCGGGGGTCCAGACCCGCCTCGACGCGGTCGATTTCTGGCAGGCCCCCACCTGGGACCCGACCACTGACGGCGGCCAAGAGGGCGCTCGCTGGCTCTTCGAGGCCATCGACGACGGCCGACTTCACATCGTCGACCGCTGGTCCCCAGACGACCCCGCCCTCATCGACCTCGGTCTGTACTTGCTGAGCCTCGCCCAGGTCGAGATCCCACAGCGCGAGGTGTATTGAGCGCGGGCAAGAATCGGAGAGGCCCACCCATCAGGGCCAGATGCCACCGTAGAAGGTGTAGACCGCGCCGATGTATTCATCGCCTGGCAGGTTCGCACCGACCAGCCAATCGTCGGTGCCGTCCGCCCGTCTCCCACATCCCCCCAAGCCGTTAGACCCTCGGCCATGAACACGCCCCATCTCGAGAACCTGCTCCTCCACGAGCTGGCGCGAAACTGGCGCCACCTCAACCAGTTGCACTTCAGCGGCGGCATGCGCCCACCGGTCGTCACCCTGTTCGACAGCACCACCAGGCTGGGCGAGTGGCGCTCGGCTGAACGGTCGATCGCCATCGCTCGCTGCCTGCTCATGGAGCGGTCCTGGTTGGTGGTGATGGAAGTGCTCAAGCACGAGATGGCCCACCAGTACGTGGACGAGGTGATCAAGCCGGTCGGCGAGACCGCCCACGGGCCTGCCTTCCAGCGGATCTGCAAGCGCCTGGCCATCGACGCATCGTCCCAGGGCCTGCCACAAGGCGAGTCGGTGGACCCCCGTCGCCAGCGGGCGCTGAACAAGGTGCGGCATCTACTGGCCCTGGCCGAGAGCGACAACGTCCACGAAGCGGAAGCGGCGATGGCCCGGGCCCACGCCCTGATGCGCAAGTACAACATCGCCTGGGCCACCGATGGCTCGACGGCCAGGTATGTGTTCAGACAGGTGGGACCTGTGCGCACCCGGTTGCCGGCCCACGAACGGCTCCTGGCCGGGATCCTGGCCCAGCACTTCTTCGTCGAGGTGGTCTGGATCTGGATCTACCAGCCATCCAGAGACGCCGACGCCAAGGCGCTGGAGCTGTCCGGTACACCCGAGAACGTCGCCCTGGCAGAGTACGTCCACGCCTTTCTGCTGCGCACCGCGGAACGCCTCTGGGCGCAAGAGCGGGCTCGGCTGGCGGCGGCTGGCCTTCGTGGGACCCGAGGCCGGGGGCGCTTCATGTCCGGCGTGATGATGGGCTTTGGCGAAAAGCTGACCGCCCAGGCCCAGCGCTGCGTGCAACGCGAGGGTCTGGTCTGGCTGGGCGATGCCGGGCTGGAAGACTACGTCGCGCGCCGACACCCGCGCCTGCGAAAGGGCCGCCGAACCCGCGTGATCGCCGACGGTTCCTGGGAACGGGGCCGCCAGGCGGGCCGGGACATCGTGCTGCACAAGCCGGTTGAACAGTCGAACAGTCCACGCGGGCGGCAGATCGAGACCAGGTCCTGAAGCGGTTGGCGGGCCGGGTGGACGAGCCCCGTCAGCTCTTGGCTTCAAAGTCCCGCATGAAGCCGACCAGGGCCTGAACATCGGCCAGGCTGGTGGCGTTGTACAGGCTGGCCCGGATCCCACCGACGCTGCGGTGACCCTTCAGGCCGTGAAGGCCGGCGGCGGTGGCTTCTTCGACGAAACGCGCCTCGAGATCGGGTGAGGACAGGCGCCATGTGACATTCATCAGGCTGCGACTGTCCACGTCGGCCCGAGGGACCCAGAAGTCGCTGCGGTCCAGCTCGGCATAGAGCAGGTCGGCCTTGGCCTGGTTGCGCGCGCTCATGGCGGACAGACCGCCCCCGTCCTGAACCCAGGCCAGCACCTGGTCCAACGCGAAGATCCCGAAGGTGTTGGGGGTGTTGAACATGCTGTTCTTGTCGACCATCAGGCCATAGTCCAGCATGCTGGGCAGGCCACCCTGCCGAGCCTTGGCGGTACGGCGCGACTGTTCAACTGCCCACGGGGACAGGATGACCGCGGTCACCCCGCTGGGCCCCAGGTTCTTCTGAGCGCCGGCGTAGAGCAGGGCGTGCTTGCTGACGTCGATGGCCCGGCTGCAGATGTCACTGGACAGATCAGCCACCAGGGGCAGGCCGACGTCAGGTAGGGTGTGGAACTGTGTACCGTAGATGGTGTTATTGCTTGTGTAGTGCAGGTAGCGCGCTTCAGACCGGACGGTGATCTCGTCGGGCCGGGGCACGCGCTTGTAGGCGACCGACTTGCCGTCCCAGGCCCCCTGGACAGCGCCCACCCGACCCGCTTCCTTGATCGCCTTGGTGGACCAGGTTCCGGTCAGCAGGAAGTCGGCCGGCGCACAGCTATCGCCCAGCAGGTTGAGGGCGCTCATGTAGAACTGCATGCTGGCGCCGCCTTGCAGGAACAAGATGGCGTAGTCGTCGGGGACGCCAAGCAGGCTGGCCAGCCGAGCCTTGGCGCTGGTCAGGACATCATCGAAGGCGGCGCTGCGGTGGCTGATCTCCATGATGCCGGCGCCCTGTCCCGCGAACTCGGGCAAGGCGCCCTGGAGCCGCTCGATGACAGCGAGAGGGAGAGCAGCGGGGCCGGCTGCGAAGTTGGGAGTGCGAGCCATGGCGGTGAACCTCGGGAACGAGAGGAAAAAAGAAGAGGGGTGCGGGAGCCGCGATCAGGCGTCGAGCGAGACGACGGTGGCGGCGAAGACTGCGGAGTACTGGTGCAGGCTGGCCAGCAATTCAGCGCCAGGCGCGCTGTCGACCTGGATCCGGGCGCTAGCCGCGGCGGCGCCGGAGAACACGACGTTCTCCATCTCTTGCACGTTGATGCCGGCCTGGCCCAGCAGGTCGAGCACGTGGGCCAACACGCCGACTTCGTCCCGGTGACGCACGACCAGCATGTGGGTGGCGGCGGTGCGCTGCGCCACGTTGACGCAGTTGGGGACTTCGCCTTCTTGCAGGTAGGTGGACACGATGCGCACGACCTCGTCCCCGACGGCCTCGCTGGCCTGATCGGTGCTGGCCCCGATGTGATGCGTGCCGTAGACGGCGGGGTTCTTCCCGATCGGGTCGCTGAAGTGGTCGTCGCCGGCCCCGGGTTCCTGGGCGAAGACATCCAGCCCGGCCCGCAGGCCGCGGGTCTGGATGGCGGTGACCAGCGCGTCCTGGTCGACGACCGGGCCGCGGCTGGTGTTGATGACATAAGCCCCCGGCCTGAGCGCTTCGAGCAACTGAGCGCCGATAATGCCGCGAGTCTGTTCATTGAGCGCCAGGTGGATCGTCAGGGCGTCTGCGCCGCGACAGGCGTCGATGGCGGTCGGACAGTAGGTGACGCCCAGGGCTTCGGCGTGAGCGGCCGTCAGCAATCGGTCCC
>JAADHA010000537.1 GCA_013152105.1 Oligoflexia bacterium
CAGAAGTGAAGTACTGACACAAGCCAAATGTCGGAAACAACCTTAGAGATCCGCATATCGGCGACCGACGCAGGCCCGTGCCCCACCTCACGCGCGGCGCAAGGTGCTCTCAAGAGGCTGACGCCACGCCCAGCGGGAGGGGACAGGGACGGGGACGGGATCTCCAGAATCCCCAGGGAAAGGTGCAAGGGACGACTTCTCGCTGGCCGGCACTTCGGGACGTGCGACCTGTCGAAGTCAGCGGCGGAGGGCGCCGGATGCCGCGACTCGAAAAAGGCGATAGTGGCGCTGCTCGGAGATCCGGCGGCGCGGATCAGCGGTCGACATCAGGGTGGTCAAGGACTTCCGAGCAGCGGCACCAGGGGCGTGTGCACCAGCACCAGGTCCTCGCAGAAAGATGTTCATAGGCGATCGCGGCTGTTCATCAGGATCCTCAGCCCTCAAGACTCGGGGCCTGTGGAAACACTAGATGTAGTAGTCCTTGCACCCCCTGACCCCAACATATAGTGTTCAACGGCCCTCGCGGCACCGATGCCGGCGCAAGCATCGTGGGGCTCCCACCCCGCTGCTCGCTGGCGAACCAGGTTCGTGACACTCCGACTCTCCGGCCGACTCTCCGGCCGACTCTCCGGGCTCGGTGCGCCACGTACGTCCCTCTTCCTCAACCTGTCCTCAACACTTGTGCTCTCGGTATCTCCATGTCGACTACGCCCGCCGCTGCCAGCTCGCCCGCCCCTCTCTCCACCAAGGCCGCCGCACCCGCCAAGGCCGCCGCTCCGACCAACGGCCATGGCATCTCAACCAGGACGGGCGCCGCCACGACGGCCCGCCCATGGGATCGCATGCCTGGGGACCTGCCGGCCGCGCGCCTGTCCGCCAACGCGCGCACGGTGCTCAGCCGTCGCTACCTCAAGCGCGACGCAGCCCTCAAGCCCACCGAAGAACCCGAGCAGATGTTCTGGCGGGTGGCGCGCTTCATCGCCGATATCGACCACCGCTACGGCGCGGACGCCGATGCCCTGGACCGGACCGCGCGCCTGTTCTACGGACTGATGACCCGAGGCCGCTTCGAACCAAACTCGCCGACCCTGATGAACGCCGGCCGACCCCTGGGCCAGCTCTCGGCCTGCTTCGTGCTGCCGGTCGACGACGCGCTCTCCAACGGCGCGTCTGGCATCTACGACACGCTGACCGCCATGGCCCTGATCCACCAATCGGGCGGGGGCACGGGCTTCTCCTTCAGCCGCCTGCGGCCTGCGGGCGATGTCGTCCGCTCCAGCACCGGCGTCGCCAGCGGCCCGGTCAGCTTCATGAAGCTCTACGACAGCAGCACCGATGTCGTGAAGCAGGGCGGCACCCGCAGGGGTGCGAATATGGGGATCTTGCGGGTCGATCACCCGGACATCCGTGGCTTCATCACGTGCAAGTCCGACACGTCCAAGATCACCAATTTCAACATCTCGGTGGCGGTCACCGACGACTTCATGAACGCCCTCCAAGAAGATCGCCCCTACGACCTGCGGCACCCCGGCACCGGTGCCGTCACCGGCACCGAAGACCCCAAGGAAATCTGGGACCTGATCGTGCATGGCGCCTGGGCCACGGGCGAACCCGGCGTCTTCTTCGTGGACCGGGCGAACTATCACAACCCTGTGCCCCACCTGGGCGCCTACGAAGCCACCAACCCCTGCGGCGAGCAGCCCCTGCTTCCCTATGATGTCTGCAACCTGGGCAGCATCAACGTCGGCAGCTTCGTCAAGCCCGGCGACCACAGCGGGGACGTGCGCGACCGGATCGACTGGCTCGGCATGCAGGAAGTGGTACACGCCGCGGTCCACTTTCTGGACAATGTCATCGACGCCAACCGCTTCCCCCTGCCCGAGATCGACGCCCGAGCCAAGGAGATCCGCCGGATCGGCCTGGGGCTGATGGGCTGGGCGGACCTGCTGGTGCGACTCCAGATCCCCTACGACAGCGCGCAAGCCGTCGCCCTGGCGCGCGACCTGATGGGCTTCGTCGACGAAGAAGCCCGCAACGCCAGCGAGATCCTGGCCGAACAGCGCGGTGTCTTCCCCGAGTGGGAACGCAGCATCTGGGGCCCCGATGAGCACTGCGCGCGTGGCCCCGAGGGTGAACGGATCCGCCCGATGCGCAGGCTGCGGCACTGCAACCTGACCACAGTCGCTCCGACCGGTACCATCAGCATGATCGCCGGCTGTAGCGGCGGCATCGAGCCCCACTTCGCCGTCGCCTTCATGCGCAACCAGGCCGGCGTGATGATGCCAGATGTCAACGTCGACTTCGTGGAGCAGGCCCACCGCGGTGGCTGGTACACCGAAGCCCTGATGACCCGAATCGCCGACAGCGGCCACATCCGCCACCCCGAAGTTCCGGCGGAAATCCAAGCTACCTTCGTCACCAGCCACGACATCGCACCGCAGTGGCATGTGCGCATGCAGGCCGCCTTCCAGGAGCACACGGACGCGGCCATCAGCAAGACGACCAACTTCGCCCACCAGGCCACCGAAGACGACGTCCGCACCATCTTCGAGCTGGCCTATTCGCTCGGCACCAAGGGGGTGACGGTCTACCGCGACGGCTCACGACCGGCCCAGGTCCTCTCCACCGGCGCCACCGAATCATCCACCAAGCCCGCTGACCCCCACGCCCTCACGGCGCCCCGGGCAAAGCGCAAGCGGCCCCAGATCCTCACCGGCCGCACGGTGAAGATGCCGTCCCCGCTGGGTGACCTCTACGTCACCATCAACGAAGACGAAGCTGGCGAACCCTTCGAAGTCTTCTGCACCGTCGGCAAGGCGGGCGGCGCGGCCAACGCGGACAGTGAAGCGGTCGGTCGCTTGATCAGCCTGATCCTGCGCCACCACCTGCCCTTGTCCGAGGTCCGCAACCAGCTCCGCGGGATCTCCTGTGATCGCCCCGTCGGCTTCGGGCCGAACAAAGTACTGTCGACACCGGACGCCATCGCCCAGGCCCTGGACCGATATCTGGCCATCAAGGCCGGTGACGAATACCTCTCGCCCACCCTGAAGCCCGAAGTCCTGGCGACCTGCCCCGACTGTGGCAGCAGCCACCTGGCCTTCGAAGAGGGCTGCATGAAGTGCCATAGCTGCGGCTACAGCGCCTGCGGCTGAGCGTCGGCGACCGCACCCCGCGCTCGGAAGGGGGACGGGTCCACCGGGTGCCCCCCAATGCGCAGGCCGAAGTGCAAGTGGGGCCCGGTGCTGCGACCGGTGCTGCCGCTGGCCATCACCCGCTGCCCCTGTTCGACCCGCTGGCCTCTCTGGACGAACAGCTTCTGACCGTGACAGTAGCTGGTGCTGACGCCGTGGCCGTGGTCCAGCTTGACCCCGTTGCCGCAGATCTTGTCATGGCGCGCCCGCAGGACCCGACCGCTGCCCGCCGCGAAGACATCGGTGCCCAGGGGCACGGCCAGGTCGACGCCCTCGTGTAGCTTTCGAGTCCCCAGGATGGGATGGGTGCGGTAGCCAAAACCGCTGCTGATCCGAGTACCCGGATCCACCGGCCAGGACAGGTCGAGGACGGTCGCCAGCGCCAGGGTCTCGCCCACAGCGCGGTTCGCGCGGGCCGCGGCGGCGCTCGGCAGGAAGCGCCGGTGCGCTTCAAAGCTCTCGGGGGCCGAAAGCCCCGCGGCGCGCGCCCGGGCGATGGCGCGATCACGGGGCGTGCGCCCGACCGCCCAGATCTCCAGGGCGGCCTCGGGCGAGGCCAGACCCAGGGCTTGGACCTGAGCCAGGGCTTCCGGCCCGAGATGGGCCTGGATCGCCGTGGTCAAGGCCGGGTCTCCGTCAGGACTGGACAGGCTCCAGCCAGGCCGCGGGCCAGGCTCGGCGGGCTTCAGCGCGACCGCTCGCTCCAGGGATCGCTGCAGCGCGGCCGGCACCTCGGTCCGAAAGCTGGCCAGAAGGTCCGGCGTGGGCCGGCCCTGGGCCAAGGAGACCACACCAACCATCGCCGCCCCGATGGGGGTGCGCGTCCAGCACGCCGCCAGCACGCCGACCAACAGGATCAGGTCCGCCCAGCCCCTCATGGCAACAACCCCCACAAGGGAATGCCGTAGATCCAAGCCAGCGCCCCGACAGGTGCCAGCACGACCGCGGAAGAGAGCCCCTCGGCCCAGGACCGGGAGGGCTCCAGCGCGGCCACGGCGCGCACCCATGCGGGCCACCCGAAGCGCGCCAGGACAGCCAGCCCCAGCAAGCCAACAGACCAGGGGCTCAGACCGCCGCGGGGCAGCAGGTCCTCGACGCCCATGGACAGCGACCAGCACCCCGCCAGGATCACACCCGCCAGCACCAGGGGCAGGATGAGGGCGCGAACGCTGAGCGCTCGCCGGTACCGAGACCAGCTCAGGGCATCCTGACGAGGCGTGAGCACGAAGCTGCCCCACAGTAGGATCGTGGTCACGGCCTCGACAAAAAGCGCGATCCACGCCGAGGCGGCCCCAAGCTCGATCTCGTCCCACCAGATGAACGCGTCGCTGGCGACGCCCAGCGTCCCCGCCAGCCCCTGCAGTGGTGCAAGCAGGTACAAATCGGCCAGCGCCTGGAGCGCGGTCATGCCCGCCATCACCTGGTCGTCAAGGCTGTCCGCGGCCAGGTGTACGCCCAGCGCCACGACGGCGCACTGGCCCAGGGTGCTGGCCACGCGAGCGAGTTTGCCAGCGACGGCATCGCTCCAGTTCAACATCGCTCCCAGACGAACTCCCACAGCAACTCCCGGTGTCGGCCCTCGACCCGGAGTACGCCCCAAAGTTCCCGTTTCTTACAGACCCGCGTCGGACTGGGGCCGCACAAGCTGCTTGATGCTCAGCCCCTCGTAGACCATCGCCACGGCACCGATGGCGACCGCGAAGCCGAATTGGCCCAGGTGGAGCACGATGGCGAAGGTCCGCGCCCGGTCCGGGTCGACACCGAAGAGCCACAGGGCGGCCGAGCAGAACAGCTCATAGGCGCCGAAGAAGCCAGGCGTGGGCACGGCGGTCATGCCCGCCAGGGTCAGCGTCCAGGTGGTCCAGGCGGCCGCCAGGCTGACCGGCAAGCCCGGCATGGACCGGAGGAAGATCGAGACCGACACCAGGGTCGTGCCCCAGATCAGCACGGTCAGCAGCAGGGAGACGAAGCCCAAGAGCGGCCGTCGGACCAGCTCCAGCACGCCCTCGCGAAAGCGTCTGGTCAAGCCTCCGATCAGGCTGCCGAAGGGCAGGCGCTGAATGAGCCGGATCACGGGCTCGCCCACCACGGTGATGAAGCCACCAGCGACGATCCCCAGGACCAGGGCCGTCCCGGCCAGCCGCTGCCCGGCCTGCAGGACATCCACGCCCTGGACCACCACGCCCTCGGCCGGAAGATCCACCAGCCAGGACACCCCCAAGAGCATCACCAGCAGCGCGGCAAAATCCTGGATCCGCTCCATGACGACGGCCGCCAGGCTGCGCCCCCACGGCACGCCCTCGCGGTCGTGGAGCAGCCAGGGTCGGACCGCCTCTCCCAGGCGCAGAGGCACGACGTTGATCGCCAGGAAACCCACCGCGGTGATGCTGATGACGCGGATCAGGCGCAAGCGACGGCCCTGGCCATCTTGCCCCCCCAAGAGCAGCCACAAGCGCAGGGAGCGCATGAGGTGCAGCGGCACGTAGAGGGCCACCGCGCCAGCGACCAGGGGCCAACGCGTCTCGCGCAGCGCCACCACGGCCTGGTCGAGGTCCAGACCGCGCAGCACCACGGCCAGGCAGGCAATGGTGATGAGCAGGACAAGCGCAAGCTTCCAACGCATCAGGGATCCACGTCCACAGCAACAGGACGCAAGAGCTGGAGACCAACCAGGGACTCTTCGAGATCCTGGTCGGCCGACAAGCCCAGCGCGACCGGCAGCGAGAGCTGGGACACATTGCTGCCGAAGACAGCGTCCCAGATGGTCAAGGTGTTGCCGTAGTTGCCGTCGTGCTGCAAGCCGTCCGCGTCATGGTGCCAGGCGTGAAAGTGGGGGTTGTTGAGCACCCGGTCCCAGGTCCGCCACACCGGATGGGTGATGTCCAGCCGCAGGTTGGCGTGCTGCCAGCCGTCCGCCACGACGCCGATCCCCATCGCGACGGCGAAGACCCACGGGTCGACACGCAAGAGCACCGAGAAGAGCAGCACGGGGATGGCGCTGAGCTGAACGAAGTCGACGATATGCATGCGCAGACCAGCGGTGGCGTCGAGCATGCGGGTGCTGTGGTGGACCCGGTGAAAGGTCCACAGCCAGGGCAGGCGATGGTCCAGTCGGTGGACCCAGTAGCGGCAGAGATCCAGGGCAAGAAAGGCCACCAGGAGCTGAACCAGGCCCGGCGCCTCTCTCAGCGAGATCAGACCCACCCCCGAGCGCGCATCGGCCC
>JAADHA010000039.1 GCA_013152105.1 Oligoflexia bacterium
CGTGCCCCGGTGGGACCGAGGACACGTCCCGCAAGAGCGTGGCCGGGCTGTGTACGTAGCGGAAGCTCAGGTACTCGGCGAGGTGGTCGATGGCGGGATCGCGGGACACCCAGGGCAGCGCGCAGAGGGTGCCGATGTCCGAGGCAAAGGCGACCTGGTCGCCCTGCCGTGCCCAGAAGAGGGGGCGTGTGCCGAAGGGGTCACGAGCGAGCCAGAGGGTACGGCCGGCGGGGTCCCAGCGCGCCATCGCCCAGCTTCCGGTGAGCTTGTCCAGGGCCGCCGTTCCGCGCTGGCGCCAGGTCTGGCTGAGCGCCGCGAGCTGGTCCTGCGGGACGTGGCCATCGACGTGCTGCCAGGTGCCTGTGGTGTCGGTGTTCAGCACGCCCGCACGGTCTGTCGAGTCGCGGGCCATCTCCAGGATGGGGGTGCCAGAGGCTCGAAGTTTCAGGTGCCCTGCGATCAATGCCACGTTTCACCTGTTCGACATTCGCCCGTTGGCTTGGATCGGTGTAAGTGTGCGCAAGTCAAAGCCTGGTCGGCCCAGCTTTTCAGGGCGGATGAGGACGACCCCCAGGCCCCGGCGTGCTCGGGAGTGCCGATATCGCGCTGGGCTGCCTCATCCCTGCTGTGCGGAGAGGCCCAATGGCCATGAACGCGCGTCCGGTCGCAACCTTCCGCAGCCTGGTCCTGCCTGCGGCCGTCCACGCATGGGCTGCCCCAGGCCAAACCTGGCCTGACCCGGCGCGTCTGGTGCGCCTGGTGATGGTCGACTCGTGTCTTTGGACCGCCGCGACCCTGGCCGCGCTGCCCTTGCTGGCTGCTCACGTCTTGCACCTGCCCCTCGACCTCAGGCCGAGCGGGCTCATCTTCTTCTCTGGGATGCTGATCTACAACCTGGACCACCTGGCGGACAGCCACATGGAGGCCGGCGGCGGTGACCGGTGGGCGCGGGGCATTGGGCGTTCTCCCCTGGTGGGCATTGTCCTGAGCAGTGCGTCGGCAATCTGCACGATGTTGTGGTTGGCACCGCCTGCCGTGGCGCTTGTCTTTATCAGCTACGCCCTCGTCGGGGTGATCTATGGCCTACCGCTGCTGCCCCCTGGGATGTCGAAGTCGGGCAGGCAGCGCCTGAAGGACATCCCGGGTCTCAAGAATATGGTCGTGGCCAGCTCGGTGTCGATCGCCGCTGTGGGGCTCCCCCTGGCCTATTCCGCGGTGCCCTTCACCCGTCTCGCGGTGCTGGCGGCGCTCTTCCCCTGGGTCCTTGTGATGAGCAACGCCACGATGTGCGACGTCGGCGATCTTCAAGCCGATCGGCGATCGGGAGTGCCAACCCTGCCGGTGCTGTTGGGCGTCAGCCGCACGCGCTTGTTGGTGTTGAGCCTGAACGTCTTGTTGTTCTCGGTATTTGCCTTCACGACGGCCTCTGGTCAACTCTCATCTCATCCCGAGGTCCTGCTTAGTGCTACGGTAGCGGCAGTCTACAGCCGCCTTGTGACGGAACGAACAGCCAAGCACCTGTTGTCGCTGGTCCTGGATGGTTGCACCTTCATTCCTTTCACCCTAGTCATTCTGCTGCATGAAACCCATGGATAACCACACTGCCGCGGACATCCCTCCCGCGGACATCCCTCCCGCGGACATCCCTCCCGCCATCGCCCGCGACTTGCTTGCCGCGGTGGGGCACGATGCCGATGACCAGACCATTGAACGTGAGCGGGCGCGGAAATTCCTGGTCAGTCACTGGCTGATCCTGGCGGTGACCGCGCTGACTATGGCGGCCAATATGGCCTCGGGTGCCTTGGGCAGCCGGATGATTCCGCAATTTTTCTCGATGGTCTTCATCATCGGGGCCATGACTGCCTACGGCACGCTGCGCTACCGCAGAGGCCAGAGCACGTCCAAGCTGATCACCTGGATCCTCTACCTGGACTCGGCCTTGGGGCTGGTCTACTTCTACCTGATGGGCGAGTACGAGACGCCCTCCATGGGATTCTTGACCATCCCCCTCATCATGGCGCCGGTCTACACTCGGCGCAGGACCGTGTGGGGGATCGCCGGCTTGCAGATTGCGCTGTACCTGCTGCTGATGGCCGGCCGAACCGGCGGCTGGTTGGACCCCTACCTGCACTACGGCGCCATGGTGGTCTTTGAAGAAGGCAGCAAGGAGCAGTTCCTGGTGCTGTCCATCGGCGCCTTCATCACGGTCACGGTCGCGGTCGCCATGCTGGCTGGCGAAGCGTCCCTCGATGTCGTGACTTCTCGTGCCCAGCTCGAAGCCGAAGTCCTGCTCAAGACCCGGCAGCTCGGCCTGGTCAACGACCGGCTCAGCGTGACCAACACGGACTTGGCCGAGTTCAACGCGGCGATCAGCCACGATCTCCGGTCTCCGCTTCAGACCTTGACGCTGAACCTGGAGCTGTTGCTGGACCAGACGCAGAGCCAAGGGCACGGAACGGTGCCGCCCCCTGATCTGCACACCCGCCTGATCAAGACCCTGACCGCGGCCGAGCGCATGGGCCAGATGATCACCGACCTTCAGGACATGGCACGCACGTCCAGGGCGATCGAGGACATCCAGCCCGTGAACCTGGACGAGATCTATGGCCAGGTGGTCGAGGACTTGTCGGCCAGGGTCGTACAAGCGGGCGCGGTGATCGAGCGGGTCGATACGCTGCCGGTGGTGCAGGGCAATGTCGGCTTGCTGCGGCGCTTGGTGCAGAACCTGGTCGAGAACGCCATCAAGTATGGCCAAGATGGCGCACCAACCGTGCAAGTCGGCCCCTGTAGCGACCCTTCTGGCCTGCTGGGCTTCTACGTCGAGGACGACGGTCAGGGCATCGAAGAGAAAGATCAGGACCGGATCTTCGCGTTGTTCCAGCGCTTGGAGCGCGATGAGGGTCGTGAGGGCACGGGTGCGGGCTTGGCCATCGTGCACCGCATCGTCGAGGGGCACAGGGGGCAGATCCGCGTCTGCCGCGGTCAGAAGCTTTGTGGGGCGCGCTTCGAGGTGCTGTTTAGCAGCCCCTGAGGGGTGGTTGGATCGGGACGGTCCAGCGCTGAGCAGCCTCGTGTCGCGGGGCGGCGTGTTTCAATTGTGGGAGCCGGGTCGTTCGGAGGGGGCGGCTCAGGACGAGAGAAGGACCAGGGTGCGCTCCACTGCTGGAAGGCTTGGACATCGAGGGGGTCGTGGTCACGGGGGACGCGCTGCTCATGCAGCGAAAGATCGCCCGTCACCTCGTTGAGGACAAGCAAGCCGAGTACGTCTTCACGGCCAAGGGCGGCTGGAGACGCGTGAGATCTGGACGAGTCCCGAGTTGAACGACTACCTGGACTTTCCCCACGTCGGACAGGTCTTCTGCATCCGGCGCACGACAACCAACCTGGATGGCAGCGTGGTCAAGGCCCGCAAGTCCACCGTGAACACGGTCTACGGCGTGACAAGCCTGTCTCCCCAGCAATCGTCGCCGGCGCAGGTACTTGCCCACAACCGCGGCCACTGGGAGATCGAGAACCGCTTGCACCAGGTGCGAGACATGACCTGCGACAAAGATCGTTCCCAGGTGTGCCCGTGAGCGACCCGCCGACCCCTCGCCACGCAGCCCTTGACCTCCCCTTGACCTCAAGGTGGCAGCAGTGGCAAAGTAATGGCTATCAGGAGTTGACGATGACCCGAAGCCAGGGCTCTCGACGGAAGCGGCATCTCCTCAGTTTGGTGGCACTGCCACTGCTGTTGGCTGGCTGCGCCAAGGACGGGGACAAGGTCCAACAGACCGGCACTGGTACTGGCACCGACACCGGCGCCGACACGACACCGTGGGCCCCCGACGGGCTTAGCCCCGAGACCATCCTGATCGAGGATCACTACTGCTTCGAAGACGTCGAGGTGCTGGACGATAGCCTGATCTTCCACTTCTCATGCGATGTGGACCAGATCGGAATCGACGTAGGCACCATCCTGACGGGGGGCAGCGGTGGTGGCTATCTTCGACGGGTACGCACCGTGTCGATCGCCGGCGACCAGGTCACCGTAGAGACCGTTCCCGCCAGCATCGTCGAAGCCATCGGAGAGCCCACCAGCTTCTCTCAGACGCTGAGCCCCGGGGCTAGCGGCACCGACAGCCGCAGCGCCAGATCCCGCAGCGGCGACGTGCTTGATCTATCTGGCCCCCTCTACGAAGGAAACATCGACGGGGTGGATGTCGAGGTCGGCCTGAGCACCGCCGCCATCCAGATCGACTACGAACTGACGCTAGAAGGCGAGCTCGACTATCTTCGGCTGAGCGAGTTCAATGCTAGCCTGGACTTGTGGCTCACCGTCGACCTCGACGCCTATGCCACCGTGTCGGGCGATCTCGACTACGCATCCGACCCCGTCTCGCTGCTGGGAGGGGTGCCCATCAGCTTTACGGCCGTTTTCTACATCGGGCCTCTGCCCGTCTGGGTGGATGTAGACCTGGATATCTACGCTGGCGTGGTCTTGGCGGTTCGGGCCGAGATGCAGGTACAAGCCGGCTACGACGCCGAAGTGTGGGCCCAGGCGGGCGCCCGCTATGGCGAGGACAGCGGATGGGAGGGGGCCTGGGATTCTTCCCACAGCGCCGCTTTCCACCAGCCCGAATGGGACGCCTATGCCGAGGTGGATCCGCTCGAGGTCTGGATCGAGCCGACCGTCTCGACCTCGCTCTACTCGACCGCCGGCCCCTCCTTTGGCATTCAGACCTACGTGGACACGACAGCGTACCTCTCGACTGAGCAGCTCGACTGGGCGGTCACCCTGGGCCAGGAAGCCAGCGTTGGCTTCAACGTCTCGGCTTTTTCCACCGATCTGGTGGACTACAACGCCACAGTGGGGTCCTGGCAGGAAGAGCTGGGCTCTGGCACGGTGTCCTTTGGGGGGAAAAAAGGTGGCGAACGGTGGGCCGGTGACTGTGACGACGGTGTCGACAACGACAAAGACGGCTTCACCGACTGCGACGATCTGGACTGCGAGGGGGACGAAGCTTGCCCTGTCGAGATCGACGCGGTCGACCCCACATCCGCGATGCAAGGCACCATGGTGTCGGTGAGCATCAGCGGATCGAACTTCCTCGATGACCCCGATGACGGCCTCGGCGCCCGGCTCGACGCCGGCCCCGGCGTCACCGTCAGCGATGCACAGGTGTTGTCCGCCACGACGATCTCGGCGACCTTCGACGTCGGCTGCGACGCTCCGGCGGGCATGGTGACCATCGAACTGGCCCAGCCCACGGAAGCGGACGACAGCACCTGCGACTCGGCCGGACGGGCCTGCTTCGATGGCTTCGAAGTGGTAGAGGATGCAAGGTGTGGGCTGCCAGAAGAAGAGACCCTGTGCGACGACGATGTCGACAACGACGGAGACGGCTTCACAGACTGCGACGACCGCGACTGTGCGGGAGACGCGGCCTGCTCGACCTGGCCGTGGGGCGAGGTCAGCCTGTATGGCGCCGACGCTGAGTTTACGGGGGCGGCATCCGATGACCGCGCAGGCTCGGCCGTGGCCAGCGCGGGGGATGTCAACGGTGACGGCTACGACGACATCCTGATCGGGGCTTACTACAACGACGACGGGGGCTCCAACGCCGGCGCGGCCTACCTGGTGCTCGGGGGCAGCAGCGTGGCCTCGACCAGTCTGGATAGCGCCGACGCCCAGTTTACGGGAGAGGCGTCCAATGACTACGCAGGCTACGCCGTGGCCGGCATCGGGGATGTCAACGCCGACGGCTACGACGACATCCTGATCGGCGCCGACGGCAACGACGACGGGGGCTCCTATGCCGGCGCCGCCTACCTGGTGCTCGGGGGCAGCAGCGTGGCCTCGACCAGCCTGGATGGCGCCGACGCCCAGTTTACGGGAGAGGCTAGTGACCTCGCAGGCTACGCCGTGGCCGGTGCCGGGGATGTCAACGCCGACGGCTACGACGACATCTTGATCGGAGCCATTTACAACGACGCCGCTGCCAGTGGCGCCGGCGCCGCCTACCTGGTGATGGGAGGCGCCGCTCCTGCCTCCCTCTCGCTGTCCAGCGCCGACGTGCGCTACACGGGTGAGGAGTCCTTTGACTACGCAGGCAACGCCGTGGCCGGCGCCGGTGACGTAGATGGCGACGGCTACGACGACGTCCTGATCGGGGCCTATCGCAACGACGACTCCATCGCTGGCGCTGCGTACCTGGTGCTCGGGGGCATGCGCATGAGCTCGACCAGCCTGTCCAGCGCCGACGCCCAGTTTACGGGAGAGGCATCCACTGACTACGCAGGCTACGCCGTGGCCGGCGTCGGGGATGTCAACGGTGACGGCTACGACGACGTCCTGATCGGGGCCTATCGCAACGACGACGGGGGCTCCACCTGGTGCTCGGGGGCAGCAGCGTGGCCTCGAGCAGCCTGTCCAGCGCCGATGCCGAGTTTACGGGGGCGGCATCCAATAACTATGCAGGCTGGTCCCTGGGTGGCGCTGGTGACGTGGATGGCGATGGCTACGACGACATCCTGATCGGGGCCTACGGCAACGTTGACGGGGGGTCCCAGGCTGGTGCCGCCTACCTGGTGCTCGGGGGCAGCAGCGTGGCCTCCATCAGCCTGGATAGCGCCGACGCCGAGTTTACGGGAGAGGCATCCAGTGACTTCGCAGGCTACGCCGTGGCCGGCGCCGGTGACGTGACCAACGATGGCTACGACGACATCTTGATCGGGGCCATCTACAACGACGACGGGGGCGCTGGCGCTGGCGCCGCCTATCTGGTGTTCGGGGGTATGTGAACCAGGGCTGCATGGTCAGGACACCAACAGGAGACCAGCAGACGGTCAGGCCCTGCCCAGTGGCCTCACCCGAGCGCAGCGAAGGGCTACGTGTACTTGCCCGACGCTGTCCATCCGCAGACGAGCTGAAACCCGGAACAACCAGCGTGCCACCATCCGACCATGTGCGCACTGTGCGCAGATCCGGCAGGTGAGCACCATGACCGATGACGCTGTCTCGACCATCAAGGAGGTCGC
Source organism: Oligoflexia bacterium (assembly GCA_013152105.1). GTDB lineage: Bacteria > Myxococcota_A > UBA796 > UBA796 > UBA2385 > UBA2385. The sequence continues at coordinate 7,021 of JAADHA010000039.1, forward strand.
CGCGCTGCTGAGGTGGCTGGAGGCCAACAGCACCGCGGATCCGACGAAGGGCGATGATCCAACCGGGGGGGAAACATAAACAACCTGCCCGAGACCGGCCTGCTCGGCGACCTTCGCAAGCTCATCAATGGCAGCCGCCGCCGCGTGGCGGTCGCGGCGAACAGGGATCTGGTGCTGCTCTACTGGCAAGCGGGTCATTGCCACACTCGCGCGGACCTTGAGTGCCGAGTACGGGCTGCGCTTTTCTCGGCGAAACCTGCACTACATGGTTCGCTTCGCGGAGGTTTTCGCCGAGGAGGAGATGGTGCCCGCAGTGCCTGCACAATTGACCTGGACGGCTTCGGTCATAAGACCGGCCAGGGGCCGGCCTCATGACCTCGCCCCTTTTTTTGGGGGGAAGACAGATTCTTCCCCACCTGCGGCTGCGGATCGCCATCGACGATTCGCTGCGCGCCGTCGAGGTGAGGATGGGCGTTGGTCTTTGTGATTTCACCGTGGGTCGCCGACCGCGTGTGGGCGATGCCGACCCGACCGGGCAGATCCGCCGCCGCCCGTCGAGCAGCATGGGGATGGCCGGGATCAGGCCGATGGTGGCGACGTTGCCACGGCGGTCCTCGGCAGAATAGGATGTGGAAGGTCCCATGGAGATGCCGATGTTCCCACTACTTACAGCCGTGCTCTATCTCTCCAGTCCAGTCAGCGCTTCAGACAAGCTCTGCAAGGGCATCAAGCTCAAGGAAGACCGCTTCGGCGGTGGCCTTACCGCGACCGAAGTCATCCAGGCGCTCGGCCGGCTCCGGGCGATCGGCATGCACATGGAGGCCAAGAGCGGCACGGTCACGCTGACCGTCAGGGTGAAGGAATCCGGCGCTCTGAACGGCGGCGTGCCGGCGGGATCCGAGATAATCTTCTCGCTGGACGATGGGACGATGCTCACGCTCGCGACGGCGCGAGAGACCAGCGTGCAGTCATATGTCTCTGGCGACGCGGTGATGACCGCCGTCCCCTACACATTTGTGCTCTCCCCCGATCAGCTTGAGACCTTCTCGACCAGCGAGCTGGACGCGGCGCGTGTACCGGTGATCAGCACCGGCACCACCTTCGACTGGTCGGCGAGCGGAAAGGTGCGAAAGAAGCTCCTGAGCACAGCCGCTTGTATGCGATCTCTGTAGAAGAAGGCTGCATGGTGGCCCAGGGCTCCACTCGGCCAGCCCGGAGGTCCCGCGGCCACGACCGCTCTCCAAGACGCCGACCCGACCCTGCTGTAGCGCCTGGCCCGTGACCTCAGCCAGCGATCCCCAAGCACGACCCCAGGGCCGTGTGCTCCAAGGCGATCATCGGCTCCGCCGCCTGCTCGTCCTCCGCGAGCTTCAGGGTGGTGGGTGCCATGACGACGGTGCGCGGCCGCATTCGGCGGCTGGCTTCTTGGCCAGCCTGTCGGTGCCCTCGGTGCCGTCCGACCAGGGGCGCTTGAACCGGATCCGCACGCGACCGTCGGGCCGCTCCAGCCCCTGCTCGACCCAGCGGCTCTACAACAAGGAGTGCAAGATGCCATGTGTGAGCGCTCCCAAGCGCATCCGCCTGGCGGCCGCGGGTTGGCTGCTCCTGCTTCACCAATCCTTCGAGGAGATCATGATCGCGTGTTCCAATCACGGCGCGAGTGCCTGCGGCGGAAACACTGAACACCTGGCGTTCAACCCGCCGACGCGCAGCGAGCTCGAGTCCATCGGGCCCATCCCCGGCGCGGCCTCCCCCGCGCGCCTGACCGGCTGAACCATGAACCAGTGCAGGGGGGACGGCACAGTCGCGCCCATCGACAACGCCGTCCCCACCGATCCCACCGTCTTCAACTGGGCCGGCAATCCAGAGGTGACGCCGTGCTCGGCGCTGGCTTGCTCGAGGTGCGAGTGCTCCGTCCGTTGGGCAGACCGCGCGGTTTTCCACGGCGGACGCGACGAGATCGGATCGCTGTACGGGTTGACCGACCCCTTCGAGTCGCCAGCGGTGGATGGACCGTCGGGCAGCAACCGTCTCTACTTTTGCCGGTGTGCCTGGTTCAACTGCACCACGTCGATGGGGTTGTTCCTGCGGTTCGAGCTTCCCCAACTCGGCCTGCCCGAGTCCTGGTTGTGTGGAGGCCATCCGCCGATCGGGCTGCCGACCGCGATCGGCGGTGAGGTGATCCCGGCAGACGTACACTGGGGCCACCTTCTGGCAGCCACCTTCCGGCGGCCCATCGATCCCAAGGACACGCATCGGTGGCCGATGTGGGTAGAGCGGGTGTACGGGCGCCTGGCTGGCACTCCGCACCAGTCCGCCATCGAGACCGTCATCGCCGAGTTCCTGACTTCGGACGACGACCTGCTCTGCAGCCGCGCGATCCGCTTTCTGTGGAGCGGCCAGAGCCCCCACGGGACCGACCTGCTCCTCGGTGTGGTCGAGGACCTGGGCGACACCCTCGTCGGTCGCCCGGACCCCCTGGACGAAGGAGACCTGTACCGAACGGCCATCCGAGCGATCGCCACCAACACCGACCGCGGGCGCTGGCCCTACGCCGAGCCCCTTGTCGGCCGGATCCGCGACGAAGCGGGCCGACCCGGGGGTCTCAGCGGCCTCCTCTGGTTCCTGAGCCAGCACGACCGCCCGTGGTTGCGCGAGCACCAAGAGGCCCTGCTGGCGTCCTCTCCCGATGCTGCCGCCGAATGGAAGCGCCTCGTCCGAGGCTGACCGGGGCCGGTTGACGGCCTCGATCCTGTCGAGCGTCGGGGGCACCTTCCCCACCGGGTGACGAGCGCAATCCGCAACACCATTATCTTAGTGTACGCGCTCGACGCGTGAGGGGCCCTGGACGATGGTCCGGGTAACGGGTGCTCATCCGCCTAGGAGATCCCTGCCTCGCGAAGGTCGAGGCTGACCATCCACCAGCGCTCACCGGCGGGCTGCACGTCGAGCGCCACACCGGGTGTCCATCATAGCTGCGCGCGATTCGGGCGAAGTGTCCGCGCAGCGGGAAATCGCAGGCAACGGATCACAGATCGAGCGCGTTCGTCGAGGCGGGCTGGTCGAAGATCCGCTCGCAGGGGCCACCCGGAGGACAAGACTGTGCCTGGACCAGCTAGCCGGGCGATCATGTCGAGGCACTCGAGAGCCACACCCCGAGCAGGCCCCCACAGAGGGCCAGCCCCAGGAGCAGCACCATGATGACCGCGACGATCCTGTAGCCCATGCGCAGGATCCGGTCGGGGTGACGGAGCACGTCTACTTCGTGCGCGGTGGGCGTCAGCACATCGCCAGGATCGGCCATGGCGTCCAGAGCCCGCGCGATCAGGAGCAGATCGTGGTGCCAGGACTGGACGCTCTCGGCGGTGATGGCGCCCATGCCCACGCGGTGGAGGTTGAGCTTGATGGCGTGGGGCAGCACGATGACGTTGCGCGCCCAGGCGATCCCCTGGCGCCCGCTGAGGCGCACCAGGGCGTCGACCACACCGGGCCGCTCGAGCAAGGCGCGGGCGTGCGCGGGGTCGCCGGCGCGAAACACGATGTCGCCCGCGTCGAGGGCCGGGTGGGAGATCGCCGTGTCGGCGCGGCGATTGAGCGCGTTGCCCGCCGACGCGGTCATGCGCGTACGCGCATCGCACTCGACCGCGAGCTCGAAGGCGGGGCCCTTGCGGAAGCGGGCGTGGACCGCGCGCCCCTGGACCTCGCCGTGGTACTGCCGACCGATAAGCGTGTACGGGCGCCCGTTGAGGCCCAGCGACAGCATGGCGGCGTCGAGCCAGCGGGCGATGCGACGGCGATTCCACACCCCGAAGCCCAGCCCCAGCAGCAGGACGCCCCCGACCAGCACCAGGGGGGCGCCGATCATCAGGGCCGTGGTCCAGGGGCTGTCGTAGCGCACGTTGTTGGCCAGGAAAGCCAGCCCCAGCACGGTAGGGATCATCACGCACGCCACGACAAAGCTGATCACCGCCTGGATCAGGCAGCCACGGGCGTGAGTCTGGGGTTGGGCGCTGGGCGTCATGCGCTCAACCCAGCCTGGGCGCGAGCGGACGCAGCGAGGCGGGAGGGCTGCACACCTGCTTGTAGCACAGGTGTGAGCTGCTCGGGATCGACCACTCGATGAGGATCTTTTCGGTTTTCGGTTTTCGGTGCCAGGCATTTCCAGTTAGCATTTTCGGTGCCAGGCATTTCCAGTCCGAAGACAACGGCATGGTGATGACTGATACACTCCGCATGACCGAGGTGCACGGCCGCCTGCTGTCCTCGGATCTTCCCGTCGAGGGTGTCGCCGACGGCTCCTCCGTCTACGGAGACCAAGACCTGAGGATCTTCATATGGCCCTGCTCGACAACCCACTGGGTGCCCTGACAGCGCTCGACGGTGGCCTCTCCGGTGGCTCGCGTCATGCCGCCGCGTCGCCGCACACCCACGACTTTCACCAACGCAGCAACTGCGGAACCTGCCGAGTCTTGGGCGGACGTGATCCCGCCGACATCACCCTCGCCAAGCTGGACACCCTCCGCGACGACATCAGGGCCATCGGCCAACCGCCCCGCGTATTCAGCAGTCGGGATGAAGACTGGCGCTGCTACCAGGATGCCCTGACGGGCGCCGACAAGGTACGGCTGGATGTCCGCTCATTGGATGGCTACCAAGGCAAGGCCTGGGGTGACATCGGGCGAGGCGGCTCGGTCGTGTTCAACGAAGACCTGCTGGCCTGTGAACGTGCGCTGAAGGCCAACGCTGACTACACCATCTCCGAGCGGGCCTGCGTTTTGCTGGACATGAGCGCACTCATCGTGCACGAGGTCCGTCACACATGCTGGACCAACGAGACAGGCGCGTACAGCGTAGATGGCTGGTTCCGCTACAACATCCAGAAACGACTCGGCATCTCCACAGCCACTTTCTGTGGCCAGACATCGTGGCGCTGCGGCACGTCGACATCATCTGCGGACGGGTGCAAGAATCGCACAACGCTCCGGGACGACGTGATCAGTATCGCAGACGCAACTTCGCCAAGCGTCTGCAATGTATAGTCACGTCCCCAACCACACCTGGACCGCCCTCACCCGGCGCCTGTCCATGGCGCTCGCCCTGCTGGCCTTGGTCCTGACCTCATGCAGCGACCGCTTGCCTGACGGCTTCGGAGACATCTGCACGAACAGCGACGACTGCCTCAATGGCTTGGACTGTGTGTTCCGGTATCCTGATATGCCAACTGTCGGAACCTGCCTGACCCCATGTACCCGCGACAGGGACTGCCCAGTGGTCTGCCGCAGTCTCTTGAATCCCTACGGCGACTCATACTGCCGCGATGACGGCTACTGTACTCGCGAAGAATGTGAGTAGGGTTCGCAAGCATGCGGGTCAGCTTGCTCAGCAGTGGGCCGAGCACGTGCACCAGGTACGTGGCCTGCGCCAGCGTGACCACCCTCCGCGTCCTGCTCTTGTAGACGCCTGTCTTCCGGTCGCAGGCGGGGCAGCGCTCGACCTCGGCCCCGAAGTCGATCCGCGGCAAGGCACTGCCCGGGCACGTGGCGGCCCGCGTGACCTCGCCGGGGGACCAGCCCACGCGCGCCGCGTGTAGCCGCAGCCAGGTTAGCGCTTCGAGGGCCCCCCTTTTTTCCCGAGGTCGAATCGGGTG
>JAADHA010000009.1 GCA_013152105.1 Oligoflexia bacterium
CTGGCGCGACGACACCGGGCCACGCGCCGCGCTGGGTGGGCTCTGTGCCTCGCGACCCACGGGGTCGGGGCTTGGGCACGGTGTCGGTCGCCAGTGGCGTCCACAGCTTGTCCCACCCAACGCCATCTGGAGCCTGGTGCCGTCCGACCTGAACCTCGAGCACATAGTCGTGGAGTTGATCCGCGCTGCCGAAGAGCTCGAGCATTTCGGCGGTCTCCAGCCAGTCAGGCACCGACTCCAGGCCCATATAGGCGCGATGGCTGGTCCAGCGTGCATCCGCGGGATGAGCGACGAGGTGGGCCTTGACGGGGTTGAGGTGCAGGTAGGCCAGCAGGTACTTCCAGTAGCCCTCGTCCTGAACCACCCGGTTACGAAAGCGGGCCGCGAAGATGGGTCCATCCCAGCGATGCACCCGATTGAGATGCCGCGCGTAGCGGGACTGCAAGAAGGCCATCGCCGGGGACAGGTTCGCCCTCGGGGTCGAGACGAGCAGGTGGAAGTGGTTGCCCATCAGCGCGTAGGCATGAGTCCGCGTGCCGAAGCGAAGCTGACACTGTCCCAGCAGACTCAAAAAGACCACGCAGTCGTCGTCATTGCTGAAGATCGCCTCTTTGCGCGCACCGCGGTTGTAGACGTGGTGACGGGCGTCGGCAAAGTCAATTCGCGGCGGGCGAGGCATGGTGGCGTACCGGGGTCGAGGGAGGTGCGGAAAATGCTAACTGGAAATGCCTGGCACCTCACTCACTGGCTGATCATCTTGCGCAGCGATCCGTACTGCCGGAGCTTCATCCAGGTCAGCTCTCCATTCTTGAAGTAGCGCCAGCCGACGTAGCCCATCTTCAGGTAGTTCGTGGCCCAGGCAAGATAGAAGAGCCTGTCGATATTCTCGGGCTTCTTCCAGTGTTCCCGGTTATCCAAAAGCTTGCGCAAGAAGCGCTTGGGGACAAAGGACTTGGAGGCCATCGAGAAGATGGCCAGGTAGAAGCGATCCTCGTCGCTGCGCGGCCAGTCCATGCTGACGCGGAACTGGTGCCACGCCTTGGTGTTCTTGCCCTCGACCATGTCTGGGTCCAGGCTGCCATCGGCCAGGGCCTGCCGAGTCAAGGCCGTCCCGGGAAAGTAATTGAGACTGTAGAAGTAGATGTCATAGGGTCGAGGCAGGTCCAGCAGGAACTTTGCCGTCTCCAGCTTCATCGCCTCGGTTGCGTGGGGATTGTCAATGATCACGTCGTACACGACGTTGAGCTTCATCTTGCGGTTGGCCTTGGCGAATTTCATGATCGCGTCGTTGCCCGGACTGCGATTGTGCAGTTCCTTGGATTCAGCAGCCGACCCCGACTCGATCCCGGTCTGTACACGGACCAGACCCGCCCCCATCAGCTTCTTGAGCATATCTGGCCGCATCATGGGCGGGATCAGCAGACACTCGAAGGGCTTGCCCACCCGCTTGGGGTACTTCTCGAGGAATTCCTCCATCCAGGCCTTGCCAAAGGCGAAGCTGGTGTCGTCGTCGATCTTTACACGGGCGATCTTTGGGAAGGTCCGCTGGACCATCTCCAGCTCGCCCAGGATGTGCTCGACGCTGCGCGCCCGATAGAACTTCTTGCCCTTCTCATCGTAGACATCCCGCAGGATCGACACGTAGCAGTAGCTACAGTTGTAGGGGCACCCCCGCGAGAAGTAGATGCGATACTCGGCGGCCCGCTTCCAGGGCTCTTCGATGCGCACCTTGCCCTTCTCAATGTAATACTTGTTCTCGTCCCGTGTGTCCGGGTATGGCAACCAGTCCAGGTCCTGGATGAGCGGGCGCGGCGGGTTTTCGTGAACATCATCGCCCACTCGAGCCCAGACATTGGGGATCTTCGTGGTGTCGGTCCCGTCGCGTAAGGCCGTGCACAGGTCGATGACGGCCAATTCGCCCTCGCCGACACAGACATAGTCACAGAAGGGGATCGAGCCGGCCGGGTCACTGGTTGGATGGATACCGCCCCAGACGATGGGCTTGTCAGGGAAGCGGGCCTGGATCCTGGCGGTGACGTGCTGCGCCATGGGCAGAAGGCTAGACATGAAGCCCAGCCCCACCAGGTCCGCGTCCTTGTCCGCGATGATGCCCAGGGCGAGCTCGATCTCACGGTCGCTGGGCATGTCCAGGCTGTTGTGAACCCAGTCCCGCAAGAAGATGATGTGCGTATCGAAGCCCTCACGCTGGAGGGCCGCGGAGATGTAGCGAATCCCCGCGTTCTCGACGCTGTAGATCGTCATCAGGACGACCGTGAATGGCCGGGTCGACCGCGGGTCGAGGCCGTCGTCGTGATTGATGTCAGGCATTGCGGACCCTCAGGCCAACAGGCGCAGGCCGGCCGTGGCCTTACGCTTGAGGTCGGCGATGTTGCGGATCTGGAGCAGGTTCTTGACCACGAACTCGGGTCGCCAGTAGAAGCTCTTCCAAGCCAGTCCCAGCAATTCCCGCAGCTCGTCCCGCGAGAAGTGCTCGTCCCAGACCTGGGCTTTGAACGAGGCATCCGGCTGCCGCATGAACTGCAGCCAAGGTTCCATATCCAGGACCCCGTCCCGCATGCCCTCGTCGAAGAGGGTCGTGCCTGGAAAGGGCGTGAGCAGGTTGTACATCACGAAGTCGGGGTTGAGCCGGATGCTGTAGCGAATCGTGTCCATCACGTCTTCGCGGGTCCGCTCGGTCGGTGTGCCGATCATGAAGTAAGCGACGGTGCGGATGCCGACCTGGCGGCACAGCGAGAAGGCGTGCTCGATCTCGCGGCTGGTGACATCCTTCTTCAGACGCAGCAGGCCCTCTTCCGTGCCTTGCTCGACGCCGAACTGGATGCGCGTACACCCCGCCGCCTTCATCTTCTCCAGCAGGGCGCGGTCCACGCCCTTCACCCGGAAGCGTACCGTCCAGCGGATATCCAGCTTGCGGCGCATGATCTCGTCGCACAGAGCGTGGACCCGCTTGTTGGTGATGTTGAAGGTGTCGTCGACGAAGTAGATCTCGCGGATCCCCAGGGCGATGCAGCTCTCCAGTTCGTCACAGACACGGCCCGGCGTCATCACCCGGTAGCGATGGCGCGGCGTGTTGCAGAAGGTACACCGATAGGGGCAGCCCCGGCTGCTGATCACCGTGGTGAAGATGCCGCCCTCGCCCATGACATCGTAGTAGCGCTGGTAGTCGACCAGGGTCAGGTCCAGGATCGGGTAGTCATCGAGATCATTGGAGAAGTAGACGTCGTCTTCGGGCACCAGGTCGTCGGGGTGTGCCATCACGCCCGGGATGCCTCGCGCGACCTTGCCGGCTTCCCAGACGGCCAGCAGGTCCAGCATGGGCTGCTGGCCCTCGCCCTTGATCACGGCATCGACCCCCGACAGGCCCAGGCATTCTTGCGGAAAGTCGTTGACGTGCGGCCCGCCGATCACGACCCGGGGGACACCGACATCGTGGCAGGCCTGGACCGTCTTGTGCACGTCGACGAGCTGCACGGTGAAGGCGGTGATGCCGACCACATCTGGTTTCCAGGCCGAGACCCGCTGGCGAAGCTCGTCGTAGTCCAGGTTGTCGAGCTGGGCGTCCATGATCTTCACCTGGTGGTCCGACTTCTGGAGCAGGAAGGTCGCGATGCTGATCAGGGAGAGGGGCGGATAGCTGAGGTTCTCGGCCTCGACCGCTTCAGGCACCTCGCTCTCGACGGTGTGGCGAGCGGGAGGGCGGATGAGCAGCACGCGCATCGGAGGTCCGGGCTTTTGGGTCAGGGAGTGAGAGGGTCAGGGCAGGAGGCGGCGGAGGAAGGTTTGCACGCCCGCAAGCGCGCTGTCCAGCTCTCTAGCGCGACGCTGAGCTTTCGACACGGCCCAAGGGCAAGCGCATGCGCGCCTTCAGCTCACAGGTGGCCTGGCTGGTCACCTGGCCGGCACAGGCGCTCTTGCTGAGCAGTGGGCGATGTGGTCAGGAGCAACCGTCGTCAGCCCGAGCCGGGCCCGAGACACGAAGGCACTGCGCCATTGACACGCACCGCTGCATCCATCATGCTGACCTTGCCTCGAATCGGAGCGCAGCAATGCCCCACCTCCCCCCGGGCTTGGCGACTGGTCAACCGCGCCAGCTTCATCGGTTACACTGTACCCGCTACGGCAGCATAGTGCCAATTCCGCACCTTCTACTCACCGCGCTCCTCATCGCATGTGGATCGGCTGCACCTGAGCCATCGGGCACGACCCCGTCCTTGACCGACTCTGGCACCACCGCTGACACCACCGCTGACACCAGCTCGGACGCTGGCTCCAGCACAGGCACCACCACTGACCACTTGGCGACCACCACCGACACCGGGCCCGAGTACGGTCTCCCAGGCTACGGCAGGTGCGCCAGTGTGACCGCGAACATCGGCGACACCCACGTGGAGCTGGGCTCGATGGTTCTTGGCCTGGTGCACATCCAGCCTGCCAAGGGTGAAGCCTGCACCGCCAGCACGTGGGTCGACACCGACGAGGACGACACCAGTCGCCTGATCCTGGCGGTGCACTTCGACAATAGCGATGGGTCAATCGATGGAGCGAGCGCATCGCTGGATGGATCTCGAGTCCCAAGTCTCTTCAATGAAGCGGTCCAGCAGATTGAGCTGACGAACGACACATCCGTAGGTGATCCGGTACTGCTGGAGAGCCACCCGACCGAAGGTCTCCTCGTCGTTGACGGCACCGTGACCTGGTCAGAGGTGTCTTCTCGGGTCCACCAGATGGCCTTTGAGCAGGTCTGCTGGCGTCTTGGCGGAACGACCGAATACATCGTGGAGTGCGAAAAGGTCGCCGATGCCTACATCGAGTTCGACTGCGCAGAGAGCGACATCGACGCCGGAGCGGTTGGCATCGCGTCGTGGGTGAGCTCGCCGGCTGGCGACACGCTCTGCATGATGCCCTGAGCGCTCACGCGTCGCCCGTGCCCCGGCCCGCGCTGAGCCACCCGGTGCTCAGCTCGACCGCGCCAATCTCTTGGACTGGCCCCCGCAAGACAAGGGCGTCGTCTGGACCCAGGGTCACCCACAGCTCACCGCCAGGCATCTCGACGACGACCTGGTCACCGGCCTTTCCCAGGCGCCGGGCGGCGGCGGCGATGGCACATGATGAGCTGCCGCTGGCCTGGGTCTCGCCAGCGCCCCGCTCCCAGATCCGAGCGACGATGCGCGTGCTGCCCGGCGGGTCTGCTGGGGCGCCATGTACGACCACCGCGAACTGGACATTGGTCCGGTTTGGAAACAAGGGGTGGGTCTCCAGCGTCGCCCCCCAGTCCCGCCATGGGACCTGGTCGAGCAAGCGAACATCGTCCAGAAACACAACGCAGTGCGGGTTTCCCGTGCCCACCGCGGTGACCCTGAGCACCCGCTCGCCGACCTGGACCGGCGCGTCGAGCAAGGGTCGGGTACACGGCACCTGTGCCGCCTCAAACTGCGCCGGCCCCATCAGAACCGTCACCGAACCGGTTCCAGCAGGAGGCTCCACGGTGCAGCGCACACAGGTACCCGGCTGGTCGAAGGTCCGCACCTCGACCCCGAAGTCGCTCGCCGCGGCCCGGTGGTCTACAAGCCAGCGAGCAAAGATGCGAAGGCCGTTGCCGGACTTCTCGGCGCGGCTGCCGTCCGGGTTCCAGATCCGCACGGCGTAGGGGCTCACGGGTCTCCCGTCCTGTGGGTCTCGCCGCAAGGGCAGCGGCTGGAGCAAGCCGTCGCTCCCGACCCCCCGGTGGCGATCGCAGAGTCGCCGGACCAGGTCCGGTGAGAGCGGGTCCGCAGTCTCCAAGACCAGGTAGTCATTGCCGATGCCGTGGTACTTTCGAAGGCGCATGAACTCGACTATCCAGACCGCCCTTGCTTTGTGATATCGTGTAGGAAGGTCCCCAAAAACCTCGCCCCAACTCGCACCAGTCCCGGCTCGGCGTCCGGCTGGTGCTGCCGTCACCTCTCGCCGAAAGTCGGAGGGCCACCATGGCGCTCGACCCACGAGAACTGACTTTCATCCGCATCTTGCGCGGTCTTCAGCCCGAGGAGATCATGACCTTTCTCGGCGCCTGCGCGACCGTCGAGGTTCCGGCTGACACGATGTTGATCGAAGAAGGCGAGATCGACCGGTCCATGCTCTTCGTGCTCGACGGCGTCCTCGAGGTCTTTGTTGGACGCCCACCGGCCGTCACGACCCTGCGCCATGCGCTCCGCGGCGAACACCTGGGCGAGCTGGCCGCCCTGGGTCTGGTGACCCGACGTACCGCCAGCGTTCGGGCTGTGACCACCTGCGATCTGCTGGTCCTCGATGAAGCCGGGCTCGCCCATCTCCGCGGGCTGGGCCACCCGGTGGCGGACCGCGTCGAGACCGAAGTGCTGCACACGCTGGCGGC
>JAADHA010000231.1 GCA_013152105.1 Oligoflexia bacterium
GCCCTTGTCGAGCACGCCCGCGTTCTGGACCAGGACCACGATGTCAGCGGCACCCTTGAGCCGGGTCGAGTCCGTCTGCGGAAGGCTCTGGTCGGTCAGTGTGTCGGTCAGTGTGTCGGTCGGTCTAGCGGTCGGTGGCGTCGAGAACTGCACCGCCACGAGCGCCATCGCCGCGGCTAGCAGGGGCACGGGCGCCCAGCGCAGCCAGGCCCGGGCGCGAAACCAGGCAGAGGGTGCTTGCTGGGGCAGCCGCACGGGAGGAGGCGCGACGTCGAAGGCGCGGCGAAAGGCGAGCTGGGACTGGTGGCGGTCGCGGCAGGCGCTGCACGCATCGAGGTGGGTCCGGGCGGCACGTGTCGCGGTGGCGTCCAGCTCGCCATAGCGAAGCTGGTGGAGCAGCAGCGTGTTGAGGTGGCCGTCGCCCGATTCAGGGTGGGAAGTCGTCACGACGGGCTCCTGGTGTGCCTGATGGTGGCGGGTTGGTCATGCATGCTCAGCGCTCCCAGGCGACCCAGTCGGGAAAGCGCTCCAGGCTGGTCTTGCGAAACTTCGCGAGGCGTTTGCGCACCGCCGCGCCACTGATGCCCAGCAAGGCTCCGACCTCGTCCTGGGTCATGCCATCCATGAAGTGGTAGACGACGCACTGCTGCGTGCGTTCGTCCCAGCCCTCCAGCAGGCGCTCGACGAGTTGCCGCAGGGCCAGGCTCTGTACGATGCTGTCGCCCACGGGCGCACTCGCGAGGGGAACGTGCTGTGCTACGTCCTCGACCGGGTCTTCGGGGTGCCGCTTGCGGGTGCGGATTACGTTGAGGCACTGGTTGGTGGCGATGCGGTAGAGCCAGGTGCTGGCCTTGGCGTTGCCCTTGAAGCCGTCGGCGTGGCGGTGCGCCTTGAGGAAGACTTCTTGAGTGGCCTCGACAGCGTCGGCTTCATTGCGCAGCATCGACAGACATCGGCCGTAGACCATGTCGCCGTAGCGCCGATAGAGAGCGGCGATGTCGAGGCGCTCGGACGCGCGAGCCATGCACAGTCCCAGGCGAGTGGTGCTCGCCGGTATGGCTATCGCGTCAGCGGGGGATAGCGCAGGGCTCAGCGCAGGGCTCAGCGCAGGGGACAGCGCGATGGCCGCTGGCAGGATCAGCCGCACGCGCCGCCGCCAGCGCTGCTGTTGCCGCTGCTGTTGCCGCTGGTGCTCCCGGTGCCGCCGGTGCCGCCACTGCCTGCGCCCCCGTCGACCACGGTCATGGCCCCGTCGACCCAGATGGCGCCGCCGTCATTGAGCTCGATCAGCAGGTCTACCGGGCCTGGGGCGGCGTCGGCGTTGACCGTGATCGTGATCAGCAGCTCGTCTTCGCGCGCCTGGGTCGTGCAGGGGATCACATCGCCGTAGAACACCACGTCCTGCACCGAGGACCAGTCAAAGGCGACGTCGGCCTGCAAGCTGGCGATCAAGCTCTCACCAGGCGCCGCGGTGTCGGGCTCCAGCCAGAAGTTCGCCGCCGGGTGGTCGCCGTTCTGGGCCGCGCCGGTGTCTGCGGTGTCGCCCTGCTGCGTGTCGCAGTCACCGTTGGCGTGTCCGTTCGGGCCGTCGCCCCATTGGTCATCCTTGTGGCCGTTGTCGCGGAACATGCAGCCGGTCAGGGTGGGCAGGAGTGCGGGTAGGACTGCGATGACCAGTGTCGTGATTGGGCGGGTCATGGGTGTCTCCTTCCTGGGTGGACTTTGGGGCTTGGGGCTTGAGGGCCGTGAAGTTTGAGGCCAGAGGCCGGCCTCGCATCCTTGGACCCCGCCCGGCGTCGATGGCGCTACCGGCTCTCGCAAGAAAAAAAGGAGTGCGTCGATCAGAACGGCAGCTCTTGGCTGTTGTGGCGGCCGACGTGACCTGCTCGCAGCCTTGCAGTACGGTGCGGGCGCCGAGCTCTCTGGTGCACCGTTGCGGTGCCCGCCTGAAGCTCCCCCCCAGCCAAGGAAGCAGCACGCATGTCTCCGATCGACAAGGCCTACAAGAACGGCGCCTTCCTCCACAGTCCTGCGGCTCGCACCATTCGGATGCTGTGCGAGTACGAGGAACCACGGCAGCGTTTCCGCAAGCAAAAAGTTCGTGACACCCTGGTCTTCTACGGCTCGGCCCGCGCGGNNGGTTCCTCGCGAGCTGGCGGTTGGCGAGCTGTCGCGCGCCGAGCTGGAGCTGCGCACGGCTGGCAATGAGAACCATGAGGAGAAGCGCCGTCTGGAGCACCAGGTGAAGCTGGCAAACCGTCGAGTTCGCCTGTCGCGCTTCTACGAGGATGCCCGCGAGCTGGCGCGCCGCTTGACCGAGTGGAGCATGAGCCACCGACGCGGTCGCTACCTGGTGGCCACCGGTGGCGGGCCGGGCATCATGGAGGCCGCAAACCGAGGCGCCGCGGACATCGAGGATGGACGCAGCGTGGGCCTGGGCATCTCCCTGCCCTTCGAAGAGAAGCTCAACCCCTACGTGACCGAGGAGCTGGGCTTCGAATTTCACTACTTCTTCATGCGCAAGTACTGGTTCGCCTACCTGGCCAAGGCAATCGTCGCCTTTCCCGGGGGCTTTGGCACCATGGATGAATTCTTCGAGATGCAGACCCTGCGCCAGACCGCCAAGATCAAGAAGCCGCTGCCGACCATCCTCTACGGCGCGGACTACTGGCGGCAAATCATCGACATCCAGTCGATGGTCGACTGGGGCACGATCTCCGAGCGTGACCTGCTCCTCTTCCATCGCAGCGATACGGTCGATGATGCTTTTGAGTACCTGGTCTCGTCGATCGAGCAGGTCGAGCGCGAACGCAACGGGCTACCCGAGCAGAAGCAGCCGCCCGAGCGTCGGGGGCGCCACAAGGAGGACTAAATGACCCGGTTTGGAATTCGGAAGCGACTCAAGGGCCTGGTCGGCAAGGGCGGTCGCCCCGAGATCACCCGTTACGGGATGACCTTCGTGCTGCCCGATGGCACAGAGCAGACGGTTCAGGCCGAGGAACACTACACCCTGGCCATGGCCAGCCAGTTTCTGCCCAGCCCCATCGCGACGAGCTGTCCCGACGGTCAGTGCGGTCTATGCGTTGTCGATGTCATCGAGGGCGCGGGCATCTCTGCGGCCAGCGACTCCGAACAGCGGGTCTGCAAGAAAATTCACGGCAGCTTCGACCCCGCCCGCCGCCTGGCTTGCCACGCCCGCGTGGATGGGGATGGCGCCAAGGTCAAGGTGCACCAGCTCTTCGACTACGACAGCGTACGAGGAACTGACTGATGTCCGAACTACCCCTTTGCGATCTGCACATCCACGTCGGTTCCAGCGTGGCACCACACATCATGTGGTCCATCGCCCACCAGCAGGGCTTCAAGCTACCGGTCAAGGACTACTGGGAATTCGTCGACCTCATCACAGTCAACCCGCGCCGGGACCGAACCCTGGCCGACTACCTGCGGATCCTCCACGAGTGGACCGAGAAGATCCAAAGCAGCCCGGCCGCGGTCGAGCGGAGCGTCTACGAGATCATCGGCAAGGAATACCGGGGCAGCCGGGTCGAACAGGTCGAGCTGCGTTTCAACCCGATGAAGCGCAATGAACACGGCGCCCGCGACCTCGATCACATCATCCACGCGGCCTTGCGTGGCATGGACCGGGCATGCCTGGAGTACGGCGTGCGGGCTGGCCTGATCTTCTGCTTGGCCCGCGAGTTCGACGCCGAACTCAACGCCATCATCGTGGACAAGGCCATCATGTACCAAAGCCGCGGCGTGGTCGGCATCGACCTGGCCGGCACCGAGCAGGACCCGATGGAGCTGTCGGACGGGGTCGAACGCTACGCCCGCCTCTTCGCCCGGGCGCACGACGCGGGCCTGGGCACGACGGTCCACACTGGCGAGACCGCGGCCACCAGCGGCGATGGCGTCATCGCGGTCCTCGACCAGCTCAAGCCTGACCGGATCGGGCACGGGGTGCGGGCCGCCTACAGCGAGACCGCGCTTGATCGCCTGGCGGACACCGGCTGCGTCCTGGAGATCTGCCCGACCAGCAACCTGCACACGCGCGCGGTCCGACACCTCGAGGAATTCAGATTCATCCTGGGCACCTTCGCGGACCGAGGCGTGCGCTTCACGGTCAACACGGACGGAACCTACCTGTGCTCGACCAGCCTGCGGCGGGAGTTCCGCTTGCTGGCCGAGGCCGAGATCCTGTCCCTGGCCGAGCTGGAGACGGCGCGGGCGCTGGCCTTTGAAGCCAGCTTCATCTCGCCGGCCTGATCGGCCTGCCCGCTGGTCAGAGCGCGGCCAGGGCCCACTCTGCGGCGTCCCTCACGGTCGGATCCAGCCCGGCCGCGGCGCGCTCCAGGCAGGGGCGCGCGTCGGGATCCCCCAGGTTTCCCAGGACGATGGCGGCGTTGCGCTTCAGGCTGCTGCTGACCGATCGACGGATCGGCGATCCCTCGAAGTGTGCGAGCAGCGCGGATGCCGGCGTGTCGAGGACCCAGGGCAGATCGAGCCAGGCGTGGCCGGGTCGCGGGGCCAGATCGGTGTGGGCGCTGGTTGGGGGCGTGTGGTTGTGCGGGCACACCTCCTGGCAGAGATCGCAGCCAAACACCCAGCGCCCCATCCCGGCCCGCAGCTCGACCGGGATGGGACCGCGATGCTCGATGCTGAGGTACGAGATGCAGCGCCGGGCGTCGAGCTGGTGGGGCCCCACAAAGGCGTTCGTGGGACAGATGTCCAGGCAACGGCGGCAGGTCCCGCAGTGGCGCGCCGCGCTGAGCAGGGGCGGGTCGTGGGGCAGATCCTGGTCCACCAACAGCACCGCCAGGAACTGGTAGCTGCCCTTGCCCGGAACGATGACGCAGCAGTTCTTCCCGATGAAGCCGATCCCGGCCCGTTCTGCCCAGGCCCGCTCGATGATCGGCCGGCTGTCGACGCCCCAGTACAAGCCCAGGCCCGGCCGCTCGGAACGAAGCTGCTTGCAGAATCGACGCAGGCGCTTGCCCACCAGATTGTGGTAGTCTCGCCCCCAGGCGTAGCTGGCGACCTTGCCGAAGAGGCCGCCGGGATCGGGCGGACGCGGCCAGCAATGGGCCACCGACAGCACGACCGCCGAGCGCAGCCCAGGCAGCAGCTCGCCGGGGTGTGCGCGTGGCGAACGCCCTCGGACCATCCAGTCCATGGAGGCGTGCCGGCCCGCTTCGATGAAGGCGTCGTAGTGGTCGACCCCCGGCGCGTCGGCTGCGTCACAGAAGCGTACCTGGTCGAAACCCAGGGCGGCTGCCCGGGACCGGATGATCTGGCCGAGGTCGGGAGAGGGCAGGGCTTCACTCCGGGGCGGCCACCCGGATAGGTGGCCTGTCCTCAATCCCCGCTATCCGCCAGGAGCCGCCATGAGTGAAGAGAAGGTTGAGAACGTTGTCGTCTTTGGGTCGGGCCCTGCTGGCCTGACGGCCGCGCTCTACGCTGCTCGCGCCAACCTGGAGCCCTTGGTCTACGAAGGCGTGGAGCCCGGTGGGCAGCTCATGACCACCACCGAGGTCGAGAACTTTCCCGGCCACGAAGACGGGATCATGGGCCCCGATCTGATGGACGTGATGAAGAAACAGGTCGCGCGCTTCGGGACCCGCTTCATCCTGGACGAGTGCACCAGCGTCGACCTGTCACAGTGGCCCTTCCGCTACACGGTCTCCCAGGGAAGCGGGCTGGCCAAGACCATCATCATCGCGACCGGCGCCACTGCCCGCTACCTGGGCCTGCCCAATGAACTGCGCCTGCGGGGTCACGGGGTCTCGGCCTGCGCGACCTGTGACGGCTTCTTCTTCCGGGGCATGGAGATCGCCCTGGTGGGTGGCGGGGACTCGGCCGCCGAAGAAGCCAGCTTCCTGACGCGCTTCGCCAGCAAGGTCCACCTGCTGGTGCGCCGCGACAAGCTGCGGGCCAGCCGGATCATGCAGCAGCGGGTGCTGAGCAATGAGAAGATCTCTGTCCACTGGAACACCGAGCTGGCCGACGTGCTGGGTCAGAACGAGGTTGAGGGGATTCGGGTCCGCGACAATCAGACCGGTGTCGAGACCGACTGGACGCAGATCAAGGGGCTCTTCCTGGCCATCGGGCACAAGCCCAACTCCGACCCCTTCGTCGGGCAGCTCGACCACGACGAGCTGGGCTACCTGTTGACGGCTGCCGACTCGACGGCGACCAATGTGCCCGGGGTCTTCGCCTGCGGCGATGTGCAGGACAAGACCTTTCGCCAGGCCATCACCGCGGCGGGTACGGGCTGCATGTCGGCCTTGGAAGCGGAACGCTGGCTGGAAGCGCGGGGCGAGCACTGATCCGCGGGCATCAAGTGCCGATCTCAGTCCTGCACGGGCAGGACGCGGCGAATCCGGGTGATCTTGAAGACCCGGGGCTGCCTGCGCAGGTGACAGTGGGCCTCGATATAGGGCAGGCGCAGGCGGGTGATGGTGATCTCCCGCCGGGTCGTCAGCGCGCCCCCAGCGGCGCTGGTGTAGTCGATCACCACGTTCTGACCAGACAGAAAGGCGGCACTCAGCGCCGCCGTGATCGCGTGGCGCCTGTTCCCTCCACGACCCAGTGACTGGGTGAGTCGCAGAAGCTCGCCCACCGTCGGCGTGCTGTCCGGGTCCAAGGCGTCGAGCATGGCGCGGTAGACATGCCAGGTGGCCTGGGCATCACACAGGGCGCGATGGGGGGTGCTGTGGGGCACACCGATCCGCGCCGCCAGGGCGCCCAGGCTGCAGTGGCTGAGTCCGAAGACGGTCCTGGCCAGCAGCAGCGTGTCGACCACCACGGCCGGCTGGAGGGGTTGCAGGGCCGCCCGGCGGCACTCTTCTTGGAGGAAGCCCAGGTCCGTGCTGGCGCTGTGCGCGACCAGCACCGCGCCCTCCAGCAGCGGGTGGAGCGCGGGCCAGAGATCGGCGAAAGATGGCTGTCCCTCTACAAGCTCGTCGGTGATGTGGTGGATCTGGATCCCGGCGAGGGGGATGGGCCGGCCCGGATCGACCAGGGCGTCGAAGGTGTGGGTCTCTCCGTCGTCGACCCGCACCGCGCCGATCTCGATCACGCGATCGCCCTGGTCTACCGACAGACCGGTGGTCTCGAGGTCGATGACCACGGTGGGTGCCGTGTCGGCAGGTGTGGCGAGGAGGGTTTGCGTGGATGAGCTCCCTACAGTCCGGGGTCCACCAGCCAGGTGGCCAGGCCCGGTGGGTCGAAGCCGTCGCCATCCCGGTCGATCCAGATGGGATTGGTCAACGCGTAGGGGTGGATGGGGAAGGCGCGGGGGATGGGCCAGGTCACATCGAGCAGGGTGCTGACGCCGGGGACCCCGTCGAGCGCCGTCACCACGACGTCCTGGAGCTGAACCGGCGGGATCTCCACGGGGGTGAAGACCGGCGAGAGGTCGCCGCTACCCATGGCGATCACGACGTACCAGGCGTCGCCATCTGGATTCACGGTGAGCTGCTCGGACAGGTTGATCACGTCGCTATTGGGGCTGGGGATGGCGTACTCGGCGATGAGCGTGCCGTTCTCGTAGACCTCGACCCGCTCCACGTCGAACCACGAGGGGCTCTGGACATCGAAGGAGAGGGTGACTTCCCCGGTCTTGACCACGGTCGAGCCCGGACCGGTGTCCGGGTCATCCACATAGAAGCGGATGAAGGGCCCGTAGCTGGCGACGACCCGTCCTTCGCGGACGGCCTTGGCGATGTCCTCGGGCCGCAGCAAGGCCGGGTCATCGGTCTCCGAGGCCACGAAATTGCGTGGGCAGCCCGCTTCGACGTGGGTCTTGTCATGGGTGTCGGAATTGCCCAGGGCCGTGTAGTGATAGCCCAGGTTGAGCAGGTTGAACCAGTCGTCGATCGTGCCCTCGTGGCCCCCGCCTCCTAGGGTGTAGGTGCCGTCGATGAGCCCCTGTTGTTCGTCCATGGTGCGCTCGATCATGTCGTAGATCGAGACGCTGCTGTTGTCCTTGCCGTAGTCCTGGAGTTCGGAGCTCAGCGGCGTGCGGATGAACTCCAAGCGCTTGGAGTTGAGCAGCTCGATACCGTCGAAGTCATCGGTCCAGGTGTCCGACGCGATGATGGGGCTGGTCAGGGCCACGGCCAGGCTGGGGGCGACCAGGGGCAGGTTGCCATCCGAGGCGTAGGCGTCCAGGCCATACTGGTCGAAGTAGCCCAGGATCCCATCCCGGGGGTGGCCGACGAAGACGACGGGCTGTTCCGCCGCGTTCGGGTCGCCGAGCTGCCGGATGCCGTCGAGGATCTCTTGGGGCTCGAGGCCGGTCCAGTCCAGGGCGCCACCGTTGTCGGCCAGGTAGTTGTGCAACAGGGGGAAGCCCAGGAAGTGCCCGATCTCGATCGTGGTGACTTCCAGGCCGATGGCCGAAGAGATGAAGTTCTCCAGGCCCATGTCCTCGATGACCGGGGCGAAGTCGGTCACCGCGTCGCGGTCGCTGCTGACCATGAACTCCACGTCCTCGGCCGCCATGGTGGTGACCCGGTCCGCCAA
>JAADHA010000544.1:0-6387 GCA_013152105.1 Oligoflexia bacterium
CGATGCTCCGGGATGTCTACGCCACACCCACGGGTTCGACGACTGCTGCCACCACCCTCAGTGGATAAGGCCGCAGTGGACAAAGCCACCGTGTAGAATCCCCCGGCACCAGCACCCGCCCTCATCAACCGGAGACAGCGCCCGCCTGCTTCTCCTGTCGTCCTGCTCCCCAATCCCTGGACCAAGCTTGCCGTCCCTTATCTTCGCCGCACTCATCTTCGCGGCACTGCTGTCGTCGCTTGGTGCCCCGGCCTGGGCGGGCGACGCACAGTGCCAGCAGTGCTGCAACGACGCAGGGCTCTACTCCTGCCCCACCTGGCTGCGGCTCTTCGGTCCAGGCAGCCACGCGAAAAAGGACGTCGGCGGCATACGGGTGACCGGAATCTGGCGACTGGACTGCGAGACCGGCGCCCGCTTCGAAGAAGCTGGCACCGTCGTGATGGCGACCACGCCCAGCGACGGCGATGTGCTCCTGGTTGGTTCACCCACCATCACCGTCGAGTGCTTCGCCAACTGGTGCGGCCTGCCCCAAGGTGCCTGTCTCCAGACACGCAGCGGCGGCGCGATGGCGCTGTTGGGCTGCACCGATGCCATGCCGCTCACCGCGTCCCAGCTCGTCACCGTGGGCCCCCCCGCCGCGGCGGTGTACGTGCCGCCAACGCCGATCCCCAACCCCGGCACGGACGCTGCTCGCAGCCCCAGCACCGCCCCAAACACCCCTCGCCCCAACCCCTATGCCGTCCGTCCGCCCAGTCCGACCCAGGTCACCACGGTGGTCGTGGCACCGCAAGCGGCCCCCGCCCCGACGCCCAACGCCCCGCATTCCACCGACGTTGACCCCACCACGGTGATCATCGAGCAATCGGGGCCGGTCTACCCCCCGCACCTGCCGGCCGAAGGACCGCTGGCGGTGACCATGGACTACGACCTGCCGGCACCGCCTGGCAGCCGCTGCCAGACATCCGATGCCGTGGCAGCCGAAGCCACGCGCCACCTGGACATTGGGGATGACGCCCGCTTGCGGGATGACAACCAGCAGGCCGCGGACGAGTACCGGGCGGCGGTCACCCTGGACCGCTGCAACGCCATCGCCTGGGCAGCGCTCGGCCAGCTCGCCCTGGCTTCGGACCACGTGGTCAAGGCAGTCCAGGCACTCGACATCGCGGTCGCCCTGCGACCCGACCACTACGGCGCCCTGACTTCACTGGGTCTGGCGCTCGAAGCCAGCGGGCGCTGTGACCAGGCCATCGACGCCTTTCAGCGCGCCCTCGCCGTGCGTCCCGGCCATCCAGCCGCGGAAGACGGCCTGGCTCGCTGTCAGTAACAGGCCACAACACAGGGCCAGCGCCTCGCCAAATTTGAAAGTTGACCCGCCAAGTGGGCCATCAGTAGAGTGACCCGCCCAACCACTCGAACATGGGCCGCGGCCAGTCACGCGCGCCTGTCCACCTTGGAGTCGACATGAGCGACACGCCCTTCATCCTGCCCGCCGGCCTGAGTCTGTCCCAAAGCGACGACGGCCTGAGCATCGAATACGACGGCGACATCGAGCTGCATGCGACGCTGGGCGGATCCGTGGCGCGCCTCAGCTCGACCGGCGGCGACGTCGTGCTTCACATCCCCATGCAGGTGGGCACCATCGAAGCGGCGGGCCAACTCCGCGCCAGTGCTGACCTGCAGGTGAACGAACTCATCGCCGATTCCGCCCAGATCGGGGGCGACCTCAAGGCCACCTCGGCCCGAATCACGGACACCCTGCGCTGCGAGGGCGCGGTCCATGCTGAAAAACTGGGGGCCGCCGATGTCCACTGCGCCACTCTGACCGTGGAACATCTCGAGCTGACGGGTGATCTCGAGACCTCAGGCGATGTACACATCGGCCGATGCACGGGTGGCACGCTGCGCTGCGGCGGCAGCCTCACCAGCGACGACCTGCAACTCTCCGGGGAAGTCATCGCCATCGGTGATATCGACGTGGAGAAGCTGGCGGCATCCAGCCTGTCGGCGGGCGGCGATGTCCGCTCGGCCCACATCAACGTCGGTCCGCTCAGCGCTGATGGGGACCTCCACGCTGAACAGATCACCGCGGACGACGCCGTCATCCGCGGCGAGCTCACCGTCGTGACGCTGACCGCTGGAACCTTGCAGGTCGACGGCGCGCTGAGCGCCACCCAGGTCACGGTGAAGGGCGCCATCCACCTCCATGGCGATGTCAGCGCCGACCGACTCGAAGCCGCCTGCATCACGGCCGATGGCGGACACCTGCAAGCCAAGGTGCTCATCGCGACCGAGTCGGTCGAGATCGGGGCCATCGCCGTTCGAACCGACATCATCATGGCACCCCACGTCAGCCTGGACCCCAAGGCCTCGGGCCGAATCAGCGTCATCGAGAGCGGCAATGAGCTCGAACCCACCCAGGTCAAGGGCTGCCTGAGCCTGGAAGATGTCGAGGATCTGTTCGGCAACGCCGAGCAGTTCCTGGCCGACCGGGGTCTGAGCCGCCTCGGACAAGGTGCGCCCGTTTCACCCGATGCCAAGGCTGATGAGGGTGATGAAGAGCAGGAGCCCGAACCCGAACCCGAACCCGAACCCGAACCCGAACCACAGGACCAGACCGGAAACGACGAAGAGCAGACGATCGATGGTCCGCTCTACGACGACGACGAAGACGATATCGACGATCTGGAGCCCGACTCTGAGCCAATCACCGGGGTCGCTTCGATTCAGGTGGACCCACAGGCCAGAGAAGCGAGCGCCGACGACAGCAGCGTCGAAGATCCCTTCGGCTGGGCGGACCAGATGTTGACCGAGGTCGTGGCCGAAGGTGCGATCCAACATCCCGACGCCGAGGAAGAACAGACCGGCCCCATCTCGTCGGCCGACTCGTCACAAATCGAGCCCTTGGAAGCCGAGTCCGAGTCCGCCGCGGTGCTGAAGGCCTCGGACATCCTCGAAGTGATCGACGAAGAAGACAAGGACGACAACAAGGTCAAGGAACAAGCCAATCCCCTCCACGCCCAGATGCGGGACACCGTGGCACGGATCGTCGCCTGCTATGCGCATGCCGAGTTGCCCCCCGCCATCGGTCGGCTGCGCGGCCTGGTCGATGCGCGAGACTACGCTCGGATCCGCCTGGACATCACCGATATCTGGAACCAGCTCTTGCACTTCCACCAGAAGCGGGGCCTGCGGATCCAACCCCAGGTCACGACGACCTTCAACACCATCAACTCGCTGGTGCGGAAGCTGTAAACCCGCACCGCGAACGGGGTCTGAGGCTTGCGAGGTCTTGGGGGGCTCAGTACACTCCGGCACCCCGTCTTCTGGAGTGCCCCAATGGTGTCGGACGCCTCTCGCCACACAGCAGCCCGGCCTGGCCTGGTGCTGGTGGCCGCAGCGCTGGCGTGCTCGGCGCTCGCGACCGGTTGCAACAAGTACGAATTGTTCTCATTGGCCGGCTATGAACAGGCCAGCTTCCAGAACGACGCGGACGTCCTGTTCATCATCGACAACTCGCCGTCAATGGAAGAAGAAGCCAGCGCGCTGGGCCTGAACTTCCAGACCTTCATCAGCCAACTCGCGGATCCCGCCCAGGGCGGCACCGTCACCCAGACGCTCTCCGACGCCGTCGGCAACTTCATCTCCTACACGGACTCCCGTGGCAGCGTGCTGGACTACCAGCTCGCCATCACCACCACGACCGTCGACCCGACCAATTCCGACCCTCTCACGACCGAACCCGGCGAAGCCGGCACCTTGATTGGCGATGTCCTGGCACGTGGCGACGACGACATCACGGGGAGATTCCTCGACCAGCTCCTCTGCCAGGCCACAAACTGGACCGAGGTCAACCTGCAGGACGAAGATCCCGCCTACACCTGCGGCCAGGACGCCCTGCCGGACTTCATCAGCATCGAATACCTCGACTGCGTCTGCGGCAAGGACGCCTGGACCAACCACCAGGGGGGTGGCACAGAACAGCCGCTCGAAGCGGGCCTGCTGGCGATGTGCCGGGCCACGCCGGATCCCCCCCAGGTGTGCTTCCACACCTTTCATGGCACCCCGACGACGACCGACACCGGCGTCGTGGACGACTTCGAGACCTTTGGCCAGTCCGACATCATGACGAACCAGGGCATGCTGCGGGACTCCGCCACGACCGTGATCGTCGTCGTCACCGACGAAGGCGACAACAGCACGCAGCTCCTGTCCACAGGCAACAGCGACCCGTCCGCCTACCTCGACGCCTACGCCCAGTTCCCGCAGACCATCCGCTTCGTCGCCATCGGGCCGCGCTTCGACCAGGAAAACTACCAGGCCAGCGCCTGCGCCTACGGCAACACCGGCAAACGCGCGACCGACATTCCATATTGGTCGGTGAATCGCCTGGTCCAGATGGCAAACCAGACGGGCGGCTTCTACGCCGACATCACGACCGGCGGAGACACGGACTGCGCCGTCGCCGACTTCGCGACCTACCTCGAACAGCTCGGCCAGCTCCTGGTCAACCTGACCAACGCCTTCGATCTGCGGAGCATCCCGGACCCGTCCACCATTCGCGTCTTCGTCAATGGCGATGAGATCGCCGAAGCCGCGGCCCAAGCCGCCACCAGCACGGGCACCAGCCTCTACTCGGACGGTTGGACCTACGAGACATCGCTCAACGCCGTGATGTTCTGGGGCGCAGCCGTGCCGGACTACAACGCCAACGTTCAGATCTACTACCGCCCGCTGGAAGGCAAGCCCCGCGACCTGCCCTTCTGAAGTTCTCTTCTCTCGCTGAACCCGCACCCGTCGAGCTGCCCATGCGCCGCGCCCTGTCCGCCCTTGCCGCCGCTGGCGCCCTCGCCCTCACGGCCGCGAGCCCCCCGGCCTCTGCCCAGGACGAAGAACTCAAGACCGTAGACATCGGCGTCGTCCAAGACTCTGAGATCAACGTCGTCCAAAAGCTGCTCTACCCCAAGGCCGGTCGATCCGAGCTGGGTTTTCATCTTGGCTGGATGCCCTTCGATGCGTTCACCACGACCCCGGTCGGCGCCGTGACCTATGGCTTCCACAAGACTGAAAGCCTAGGCTTCGAGGGCGGCATCGGGGGTGGCTACGGGCTCAAGAACAGCACCATGCGCAGGCTGGAGGGCCCCGCCTACGCCGTGGCACCCGACGCCTACCGCTATCTGGCCAGCGCCTGGGGCGGCGTCGAGTGGTCGCCGATCTACGCAAAGATGAACTGGCTGGGGCGCCGGGTCATCCATCACGATGTCTTCGGCACCGCCACGGCGGGCGCCACCATGGAGCAGGCCATCCTGCCGGACCACACGCTCGCGGTGGCTCCGACCGTGGGGCTGGGCGTCGGGATGCGCTTCTTTCTCGGCGACCGCACGACCCTGCGGGTCCAGCTCAAGGACGACATCCTGGCGGAATTCCGCACGAAGACCGCGGAAACGCA
Source organism: Oligoflexia bacterium (assembly GCA_013152105.1). GTDB lineage: Bacteria > Myxococcota_A > UBA796 > UBA796 > UBA2385 > UBA2385. The sequence continues at coordinate 5,447 of JAADHA010000544.1, forward strand.
GGGCGTATTCATCAAGCAGAACGCCGCCATCACCGCCGGCCTGACCCTGTTGGGGAAGCGCAAGTGACACCCCGCCTGACCGCGATCCTTCCAGCCGCCGCGCTGGCGCTGGCCCTGTCGCTACACCCGGCCCTGGCACAGGACGACGCTGAACGCCCACTTCCGACGATGGAAGAACGCACCGCGGCCTTCGGCGAGATCGACCAGGCCCAAAAGGACGGTCAGGACAGACGGGCAGCCGATATGCTGCTGGCCCTGGCACAGGACCCCCAGTACGAGCCGTTCCATGCCGAAGCCTGGGCCCGCCTGGCCGCCCTGATCGAAAAGCAAGGCTTCCCCTACGCCTCGCTGTCGGCCTACGCGACCGCCTTGTCCGTCGACGCGGAAATGGTCAGCTCCGTGGCCAAGGACGCCCTGCGCCTGGCCGACAAGGTCGGCGACACGGCCTTGCTCGAGCCCGTCTTCGCCAAGAACGTCGGGATCGATGTCGACAGCGCCACCCGCGGTCGGATCGCCTACCTCGCGGCACGCCAGGCCCACGCCGATGCCAGCTACAGCACCGCCGTGGCGTTCTTGATGATGGTGCCCCCCGACTCTCCCGACTACGCCGCGGCCAAGGCTCTCCAGGGCGTCGTGCTGTCGCACACCAGTCACTACAAGGAAGCGGTCGCCGCCCTCCAGGTGGCCCTGGCAGCCGGCGCCGGTCGCGAAGACGCCGACCGCTGGACGACGATGATGAACCTGGATCTGGCCCGTGCCTACTATGGCGGCGGCGAGTACGTCCGGGCGATCGAGTACTTCGCCAAGGTCCCCAGAACATCCCCTTGGTGGGCACAGGCCCAGTTCGAACGCGCCTGGGCACACTTCCGGCTGGACGATCTCAACGGCACCCTGGGCCTGCTCAAGACCCACAGCTCGCCCTATTTTGCCGGCGAGTACTT
>JAADHA010000544.1:6405-7021 GCA_013152105.1 Oligoflexia bacterium
TACAGCTTGTTCCTGCTCTGCAAGTTCCCCGCCGCGGGGGTCGAGATCGACGCATTCCAGGTTCGCTTCAAGCCGATGCTCGACGAGCTCCGCAAGGTGAGTCAGCTCGACCCCACCCAGGCATTCGAGCACACCCGCCGAGCGGTCATCGACGGCCAGGCGGACCAGCTCCCGATCATGGTCGCCCGTCCCTTCGCCCATGACGACCGTTTCGCCAACGCCGTCGCCACCTTGTCCACCTTGGACGCCTGGCGCAAACGGCTAGATGGCGTGTCCGGCGCCTGGGCCGATCAGCCGCGGCAGTGGCTGGACGCCCGCCGTCGCAGCCTGCTTACGGTCGAGGGCGGACGCGTGCTGGACCGGGCCCGCGCCATGGAAGACGAGCTCACGGGCATGCTTCAGAACTCCGAGATGAACAAGCTGGACATCATGCAGATGGAATCCCATATGTATGAACAGGCCAGCATCACCGGCGTGATGGACAAGGCCAAGCGCACCGTGGACCGCAGCCTCCGCCTGAAGAAGGGCTACCATCTCTGGCCCTACCAGGGCGAATACTGGGCGGACGAGATCGGCTGGTTCAAGGTGGACACCAAGGGCGAGTGCCCCGAGAGCC
>JAADHA010000558.1 GCA_013152105.1 Oligoflexia bacterium
CTCCGCTTCCAGGCCCAGTACTTGCGGAGAATTCGCGCCCCGCGCTGGAACAAGGTGCCAGACCAGGTACGCAAGGACTTGATCAACGCAGCGCAGGCCCACGACCAGCGCGTGGTTGACGAGCCCGTCTTCCGCTTGTTTGGCCTCGACGAGCACGAAAGTGCCATGGTGTCGGCCTTGGCCGAAGCAGTGCAGGTGCGCCCGGTCGCCAAACTCCTCGCCGAGTCCAGCGTGTGATGGCACGCGCAGCAGCCCTGTTCAAGTCCGCGCCGCAGCCAGCTCTTGCCGGGCCTTGGCGGCGGCGGCGGCCCGAGATCGCAGATCGTCCAAGGCCCGCGCTGGTTGCCGTGTCTGGGTCTGGTTCAGCTCCAGTTCCTTGGCCAGGCGCCGGGCGGTCGCGCTGATCTCCAGCAGTCTGGCCTGGGTCGCGGTGAGCTGGCTGTCCAGCGCCTGCTCGGCCTCGGTTGCGGCCTGGTGGGCGGCGACGGCCGCGGCCAGGTGCTCGTGCTCGGCCTGGTCCACGGACTGTCCCGCCGCCGCCAGGGTCTGAAGTCGCGCCAGTCGCTCGGCTGCCCAGCCCCCGTTGTCCGCGACGGCTGCGGGCGTTGCGGCGGTCAGCGCAGCTTCTAGACGCTGGGCGTCGTCCGTCAGCTCATCCACTTCGTGGTGCAGATCCCGAACGGAGCTTCGCAGGTCGCTGGCCACGATGGAGGGCAGGTCTTCGGTGTGGGACTGGATGGCACTGTCCAGGTCTTCGAGAGATGCCCTGGCTTGGGCGGTGAGGAGCTGGGAGCGGGACCGCTCGGTGTCGGGCGGTTCGGTGGTCTGCGCTTGTCCCGCCGCAGTTCCCGGCGCCGCACTCGCCGCAAGGCCCTGGGTGAGCTGCGCGGCCAGGTCATTGGTGTAGGCGATGGGGAGCTGCTTGACCTTGGTGGGCAGCATATTGCGCGAGACCCACGGGCCCAGCAGGGTCGCCAGGCCCACGGTCATCGCGACGAAGACAAAGACGATGTACTCGGGTGCGCCCAGCTCGAGCAGGGCCGGGAAGGCTATCCACATCAGGGGGATCGCCACGTGCCAGTGGGCCAGCAGCCAGCCCTGGAGATCATCGGGCTCTCGTTCGGGGTAGATGGTTGCTTTGAGGCCCTGAATACGAGCCTGGTTGGCGAGCGCTTCGGCGGTATCGCGGTCGACGTGCGCCACCAGCCGGTACGCGTCCAGGTCCAGGGCTGGAGATGGCTTCAGCGCGCCCTCGGGCAGTCCGGCCTGCGAGGCGATGGCGGCCGTCAGGCGCTCTTCTGTGGCGGGCTGTCCCGCGACGCCGGTGACCTGGTCCACGACGTGGCTGACCTGGCGCATGAGCCGCCCCAGATCGCCCTTGCCGTGTCGCAGGGCTCGCCGACGAGCGCGCCGCCGGGCCCGACTCCCCTTGGCACGCGCACCGGTCGCGCCTTGGCCCACGGCCACGGTCCAGTTTCCGGCTGGCAGGCGGGCGGTAACCACCTGCTGCAGCGGCCCCGTCTGCGGCGGAGGCTCGGGTGCGCGCCCCTCTTCCAAGGCCGACACGACCGCCGCGGCGCCTTGGGGACGTTTCGCTGGATTCGGGTTCAACAGCGCCGTGATGGTCTGCTCCAGCCACGGCGGGAAGTCCGGTACGGTTTCTGTGATCGGCGTGAATTCACCGCTGAGCTGGGCCTGGAGGGCGGCCTGGGGATGGCCGCCACCGAAGGGCTCGTGACCGGTCGCGGCTTGGTAGAGGACCGCGCCCAGGCCGTAGAGGTCGCTGCGCGGATCGGCCCGTTCACCGGCCATGATCTCGGGGGCGACGAAGCCCGCTGTCCCCAGCAGGGCCGTGCTATGAGCGGTCCCCTGGTTGGCCAGGCGGGCCAGGCCGAAGTCGGTGAGGACCGGTGCGCCGTGATCGTCAATCAGCACGTTGCGCGCGGTCAGATCGCGGTGGAGTACGCCGGCCCGATGAGCGGCGCCCAGCGCCTCGGCCAGGCGGATCCCGACACGCCGGACCTGATCGGGTGGCAGGGGCCCGTCCATGGCCACCGTCTCGGCCAGGGTCCGACCGAGGTGGAGCGGCAGGACCAGCCCGATCTGGCCGTCCAGCTCTACCAGTTCCTGGGCGACCAGCACGCCGGGATGGTCCAGGCGACCGGCGGCCTGGATCTCGCGGGCCAGGCGCCGCCGGGCCGAGGGGTCTGTCACCAGGTGGGGGTGGAGGAGCTTGAGCGCTACGCGCTTGCCGGTGGATTGGTCCTGTGCGAGGTACACCGTGGCCATGCCACCGCGCCCCAGCACTCCGTTGATCACGAAGCGATCCCCAAGCTGCGTACCAGATTTCAGGTCTGCCATGGCCACCTCGCGACACTCCTTTACCGCTGTCAGAGGCCGCCTGCTTTCGCCATTCCTCCTCCTGGCGATAGGCTGAGGGCATGTCGGAGCTCCGTGAGTCAAGTCAGCCCTCGATTCGTGGCGAGGTTGTTCTCCTCCTCGACCAGCTCCTTCAGCGTGCGCTGGAGCACCGCGCCTCGGACCTGCACATCGAGCCCAAGGACCGCATGGTTCGCGTGCGACTGCGCGTAGACGGCGTGATGATCGAGCAGCGCCCGGTCCGCCAGAGCTATGGCGCCCAGCTCATCTCCCGCATCAAGGTGCTGGGCCAGATGGACATCGCCGAGCGCCGCCTGCCGCAAGATGGCACCTTCACCTTCATGGCGAAGAACAACACGCCGGTCGCGGTGCGGGCGTCGACATTTCCTTGTATCGGCGGTGAAAAGGCCGTACTGCGGCTGCTTATCGGAGCACGGGTGAAGGCGCTCGCCGACCTGGGCGCCACGGTCCGGCAGGTCAACACCCTGCGCCGCCTGGTTCAGCGCCCGGGTGGCCTCATCCTGGTGACCGGGCCGACCGGATCGGGCAAGACGTCGACCCTCTACGCGCTGTTGGACCAGATCGACACCGAACGCCGCAATGTCGTGACCCTCGAAGATCCGATCGAGGTCGAGCTGCCAAACATCACCCAGGGCCAGGTCGACCCCAAGAGCGGGTTCACCTTTGGCCTGGGCCTGCGGTCTATCCTCCGCCAGGACCCTGACGTGATCCTGGTGGGAGAGATGCGCGACCTCGAGACCGCTCGCATCGCGGTCCAGGCCAGCCTGACCGGCCACCTGGTGCTGTCGACCCTGCACACCAACTCGGCCGCGGACACGATGATCCGCATGATCGACATGGGGCTGGAGCCCTACGTCGTCGCCAACGCCCTGGTCGGCGTGGTCGCCCAGCGCCTGGTGCGGACCCTCTGTCCGGCCTGCGCGGAGCTGCATGAAACCGATCCCGAACTGATCGCCGAGATCGGCTTTGAACAGGCTGGCCTGGAGCAGACCCTGGAGAGCGCTGGCTGCGCGCGCTGCATGACCACCGGCTTCAAGGGCCGCACGGCCATCTACGATGTGGTCCCGGTCGACGACGATATCCGAACCGTGATCAAGACGGCCAAGGCCGGTCCCGCCGTAAAGCGGGTCCTCCAGCAAAAGAACCTTCCCACCTTGCGCCGGGCTGGCTTGGACCTGGTGCTGGCCGGCTTGACCACCCTCGAAGAGGTCTTGCGCGTGACTTGAGCCCGGGTGGTGGCGCTCAGGTGTGTGGTTGGGACCAGTGTCGGGAGATTTGCGTCCCACGATGGGGCACCAGGAACAGGTACTCCTTGTTGTTCACATGAGAGACCTTGCCGACCTTGTCGCCGGCCGGGTTGTAGATCCCGATCCTGGCCCCCACGTAGCGCTTGAAGTCTCGCTCCAGGATGAAGACATCGCCCCGAGCGGACAGAATCTCGACCATCTGCTCGCGCGAGACATGGCCCTCGTTGTTGAAGGAGACGAGGAGGTGGCGAACGTCCAGCTTCGCGACCACGTCGGCGATGGCTGCGTGGATGCGTGGCTTGCTGTTGAAGGCGCTCTTGCGATCCCGACAGTCGATCCGCTTGCACGCGACGCCGTAGGCCACGGGGGCGTCCCAGCGGACCAGGGTCTCCCAGATATGGTAGTTGCCAAGATACTTGTGCTGGTTGTAGGGGGGGTCGAGATAGCCGATGTCGCCCGACAACCGCCTGGCGGCCTGCGATGCCTCCATCTGGAAAGCCTGACCCTTGCCGCTGCTTGCCTGGGGGAGCAGGCGTGGCAGCCGCATATGAAGGTCCTTTGATGCCCGAGCAGCCCACTTCTTGAGGTAGGCCATCTGGACCCCGGTCGTGGAGTCGACCCGATCAGCGGCCTCCATCAGCGAGACCAGGACGATGGCTTCGAGCTCGGGGGGCAGGTCCCGGCGCGCGATCTCGTCCCGGATCGCGTCGACGCGAGCGCCGTTCTTGGGCTGGAAGAAGCGGCTCTTCTCGCAGAAAGTCTCGGTGAAGTAACCCGGCTTTCCGGGCAGGGCGTCGAGCTCTTGGATCAGGGCCGTGGCCGGCTCGGCCCACACTTCAGCGTCGGCCTGGACGTAACAGGTCGCCAGCGTCGCGGCGTAGGCGTTGAGGTCGTTGGACAGGACGCGCATGCCCGTCGCCTTGAGGCCATGCCCCACTCTGGCGGTGCCCGAGAACAGGTCGACGACGGTGCCCCGCTGTTCGAGGTCGCCGATCACGCTTGTGATGAGCGGCACGAGCAGCCGCTTGGAGCCGATGTACTTGATCACGTGTGAGGCTCAGGCGTCCTTTGCCAGGCGGAAGCCGAGGTCCGCCGATCGCGTCTCAGGAGCGATCATCTCCAGCGCCTTGGCCCAACTGGCCATGGATGGCTGCTGCCAGCTTCCGGGGTGGATCACGCGGCTGTCTTCGCTGGCGTCGGCGCACCACTCGGCCACATTTCCGGCCAGGTCCCACACCCCGTCGGGCGTCTTGTCGCTGTAGAAGAGGCCGATGGCGCAGGGGCGGCCCAGCACTTCTTCGCGGGTGTTGGCGTTGCCAGATCCGAAGGGTTCGCCCCAGGGGTAGGGTCGCTTTTCCGGGCCACGCACGACGAAACGCCGTTCTTCCAAGGTCAGCAGCCGAGCGCGCTTGGCGGTCGCGTAGGCTTGGGCTTCCCACCAGTTCACGCCGACGACTGGCTGGTTGGCCACGACCAGGTCTGCCACATCATCGGCTTCCGCCAGCTCCATCCACGCATGATGGCTGGCGTTGCGCCAGGCCAGACCCGCTTCGGACCAGGCCGCGTCGTCCTGGTAGCCGCCGCTGATGGCCCAGGCCCGGAACTCGGCGGTGGTGACCGGGAAGCGGCCGACCTTGAAGGGGCTGGCCATGCCCTCTATCAGCGACCAGTAGGCGGGATCTTCGGGGACGCGCAGGCGCGGATCGCCCAGTGCGCCCAGGGCGATCCCCATCTGGAGGCGCTGCTTGCTGTCCCCCGCGCAGCCGCGGACCAGCTCGATCAGTCCCAGCATGGCTGACTCGACCGCGGCCTTGTCGCGGGGTTGGGCGGCCGCCAGTTCGAGGGCGTGTGCGACCAGCGGTTCGATGCGACGGCCGGCCGGCAAGGCCAGGATGTCGTCGAGATCGAGGGGGGGAGAGAGGGGTTCTTGGATGCTCATCGCGACCTCCGAGTGAGCACGGTAACCAGCCACCCGTGGATCAGGCGAGCCCCAGACCGCAGAGAGCTGCGCACATCGGATAGACAGGCGCTGCCACGGCCGACCCCGGAGGAGCCATGGAGCGCTTGCAGGACCTGTTCATCGGCATCGCTGGGATGATCGGCGCGGGGAAGAGCACCCTGGCCACCGCCTTGGGCGAACACCTTGGCCTGCCGGTCTACTACGAGCCGGTGGCTGATAATGAGTACCTCGAGGATTTCTACCGGGACACCGCGCGATACAGCTTCGCGACCCAGATCTACCTGCTCAACCGGCGATTTCAGCAGCACCAGGAGATCATCTGGCGCGGTGGTGGTGGCGTGCAGGACCGCACGATCTACGAGGACGCGGTCTTCGCCAAGACCCTGGTCGAGATCGGGCTGATGGACCAGCGCGACTACCGCACCTACCTCAACCTGTTTCGCCACATGTCGAACTTCATGTGCCGGCCCAACATCATCGTGTACCTGGACGTGAAGCCACAGCGCTCCTTCGAGCGCGTCCAGCAGCGCAGTCGCGACGTGGAGACCGGCGTGACCCTTGAGTACCTGACCGCCCTCTACGCCGAATACGAGTCCTTCATCAAGGACATCAGCCGCTCGGTGCCCGTGATTCGCGTGGACTGGGACCGCTTCCGCACCACGGAAGAGATGGTCAAGGTGATCCATGATGCCTACTTCGAAGGGTCCTTTCTGCGCGAGGTGAGCTGGACCCCCAGTCGTGCTTGAAGACCCAGGGAGAGCGCCCATGCTGAC
>JAADHA010000080.1 GCA_013152105.1 Oligoflexia bacterium
GCGAGCCAGGCCAGGCGAGCCTCGCGCTGCTCGATGATCCAGGTGAGCTGGGTCACGAGCCAGATGGACAGGCCGGGGTCGACGGGAACGTGCAGCACCCGCTGAAAGCCATCGGCCAGGCTGACCAGCACCAGGCGGCCGATGGGGTCCCCACCAGCGGCCAGAAGAAAGAGCAGGTAGAGCTGAAGTTGCCGTACAAAGCTTGGAAAGTCGTCGATCGACATCCCCGCCAGGCGCGCCCCCGGCAGCGCCGTGGACTTCAGCTCTTCCACGACGGTCCGCCCGCCCTCCTGCGACAGGCCATCGACCCGCCCCTGGATCGTGACCTCCCAGTCCGCCACCACCACGCGATGACGAATCGAGACCTCGCGTCGGAAGCTGTCGTCCGCTTCGCCTCGCGCCCCTTGCCATGCGGTGTGGGCCTGCTGGCCGGCTGCCAGCCGAGCGCGCGCCGACCAAGCCGCCCGCATCGACAGGTGGCCCGAGGGCGGCCCAGCGTCCAAGAGATCGTGGACACCCAGGTCCAGGGTGCGGGCGTCGTCGTCGTAGCGAAGCACCTGGCTGGTTAGCCCGGCGACCCTCGGCGCGCGTGACCCTTTCCGGCCGGATCGTCACGACCCACGCTAGCGCCCTGGCACCCGGCGGGCTCGATGTTGAGCGGCTCGGAGCGCACGTAGAGGCCGCGCTCGCCCGACGCCAGCATCACGGAGCTTCCGGCCGGCAGGGCGATGTACTCTTGGCCCACCGCGATCTCCACCATGCGGCCATCGACCAGGGTCGCCGTCCCCGAGAGATTGGTCCCGGCGCTGACGACCAGGCGACCGTCCGAGGACAAGCGGACAAAACCACCCAGGATGCGGACCCGCTGCCCCGGCACCAGCGTGCCCACATTGCGCCATTCGCCGCGCTTCTGGGCCCAGACCTCGGCCGGCGGTACGGTCCGATCAGCGTGCGACACGGGTCGCACCAGGGCGGGAGGCGTGTCATCCCCGCTAGACCCGGTGGTGCCCCCTGTGAGCGTGGCGGTACGCAATTCCGCGGTGAGTCCAGCCGAGGAGATCCCGGCCCCATGACCGCGCACGGTCGTCACCCCCCCGGCGGTGGGGCGAAGAGGCAGCGGGATCTCGTCGACCGGCAAGTAGCTGTTGCCCTCTTCTGCACGCTCTCCAGCCGCATCGGCGGGGGTGAACTCGCGCTTGGCGGTCGGCGCCCCGATGTCGTCTTCGTCAAAGGGCTGCAGTTCACGGGTGAGGCCGGGCTCATCGTCCCGCAGGTCGACCAGCTCGGCGGTCAGGCCGTCACCCGCGCCACCCCCGTCGGATGCCTGGGCGAGGTTGTGCACCCGACGCCGACCGGGCATCGAGCGTTCCTCGGTCTCGGGGCCCGCGGAGCCCGTCGCGGACGGCTCGGGCAGGGGCATGGTGAAATCATCGCCACCCAAGCGGGGCAGGACGACCGGGACTTCGTCGACTCCACCGGCCTGGGGCCGATCTGCAGAGGCGGTAAAGCAGGCCGTGACCCGCCCAGTCGCCACATCGACCAGCTTCATCTGCAAGGGCGCGTCCGAGAGCGACCAGCTACCCAACAGACGGCCATCTCGTTCGATGCGAAGTACCAGGCGAGTCAACACGGCCACTCTCTGTGGAGGCGATGGGGATGGAGATGGGCACCGCAGAGACATGGGGACGCCGCGCCGCCGGGTGCCGGGCGACGCGCCACCGACCGACGGTAGCACGCACGCCGGGGACGTGACTGAGCGCAGCCACGCCCGACAGCTTGGACTGGGGAAGAACGGGCCGTTACCCTTGCGTGATCCCCGTCCGGCGTCGATTTGGATCTCGACCTCGAACTTGACCCGAGACAGCGATGAAAACAGCAGACAGCGCCTGGAAGCAGCTCAGGGACCACATCCAAGAGATGGACGATCTGGCCAACACCGATGGGCTCCTGTCCTGGGATGAACACGTCTGGATGCCCCCGTCCGGCGGCGCCGGTCGGGGTCGCCAAAAGGCGCTGCTGTCCCGCCTGTACCACCAGGCCGTGATCTCCCCCGAGCTCGGTGAGTGGCTGGAGACCATCGCCTCAGATCCGACCAGCATGCAAGACCCCGTGCGCGCCGCCAGCGTGCGAAACCTTCGGCACACCCGGGACCGCTCGCTGAAGCTGCCCGCGTCCCTGGTCAGCGCCAAGGCAGAGGCCACCAGCGCGGGCTTCGCCGCGTGGGTCCAGGCCCGCCGGGATGAAGACTTCTCGGGCTTCCAGGCACCACTGACCCACATCATCGACCTGTCTCGTCAAGAAGCGGCCTGCCTCGGGCCCGTCAGCCACCCCTACGACGCCTTGATCGACCACTACGATGCCGGCCTCAACCTGGCCAGCATCAACGCCCTCTTCCAGCCCCTCACGACCGCTCTGGTCGACCTGCTCGACCGGATTCGCGGTGCGACTCCCCTCGCCCGCCACCTGCTGGCGGTGCCGGTGGACGCCCAGCGTCGAATTCACCGCAGGGTCGTCGAGACCCTGGGCTTCGACCTGAGCCGCGGTCGCCTGGACGAGGCTCCCCACCCCTTCACGATGGGCCTTGGTCCGCTCGATGTGCGCCTGACCACCCGCTATGAACCCGACGACCTGATGGCCGGATTGCTTGCCACGGTTCACGAGACCGGCCACGGTCTCTATGAACAGGGGCTCCCGCAGGACCTGACCGGAACTTTCGTGGACAGCGCAGCCAGCACCGGCGTACACGAAAGCCAAAGCCGCTTCTGGGAGAACGTGATCGGTCGCAGCCGGCCCTTCCTGGCCTGGCTGGTCGGCGTGGTGGAAGAAGAATCCGGCGTTCACGCCGACCTGGACAAGGTCTACACCAGCGCCAACCGAGTCGCGCCCAGCCACATCCGGGTCGAGGCGGACGAGGTCACCTACAACCTGCACATCGCCCTGCGAACCCGCCTGGAGGCGGCCTTGATCGGAGGAGAGCTCGAGGTCCCGGACCTGCCGACCGCGTGGGCAGACCTGGCCCAGGAATTGCTGGGGATCCGCCCGCAGAAGCTGTCCGAGGGGGTACTGCAAGACGTACACTGGAGCACCGGACTCATCGGCTACTTCCCAAGCTATACGCTGGGCAACATCTACTCGGCCGCGCTGACCGAGCGCATCGAGGCGGACCTGCCCGATCTTTGGGACCATGTGGCCCAGGCGGACCTGGCGCCGATCCTCCAGTGGCAGCGCGACCAGGTCCACACCAAGGGGCACCTGCTGGACGGGGTTGCGCTCATCGAGAGCATCTGCCCCGGCCGAGACCCGGTGGCAGCCCTGGTGCGCCACCTGGAGCGCCGACACGGTGCCTTGTACGGGGTCGCACGCGCCTGAGCATCATCAACCGCCCAGGGCTGTCCGCATCTCGTCGAGTTGGGCCCGCTTGTCGTCGGCCAACACCGGGTATTGTGGGTCGATACGTTCCAAGGTCCGGGCCACGATATCGGCCACCTGCAGGCGCATGAAGGGCTTGTGGTCGGCTGGGATCACGTACCATGGGGCCCAGGGTCGGGCGGTCTGCGCCACGGCCTGCTCAAATGCGTCGTGGTAAGCGTCCCAGTGCTTCCGTTCGGCGACATCGCCCGCGTTGAACTTCCAGTTGCGGTCTGGGTCCTCGATGCGTTCGAGCAGTCGCTTGCGTTGCTCGTCGCGGCCGACCTTCAGCCAGAACTTGAGCACGACCGTGCCGGAGCGGGCCAGGTGCAGCTCGTGTTCGCGGATGGCCTGCAAGCGCCACTGCCACAGCGTCTCCAGGTCATCGGGGCGCGCGACCCGTTGCCCGTCGAGAAAGCTGGGGTGAACCCGGACGACCAGCACTTCTTCGTAGTAGCTGCGGTTGAAGACCCCGATATTGCCTCGCTCGGGCAGACGCTGGCTGGTGCGCCACAAGAAGTCGTGTTCGAGTTCTTCCTTGGACGGCGCCTTGAAGGACGTGACCTGACAGCCGGCCGGGTTGAGGCCGCTGAGCACGGCACGGATCGTCCCATCCTTGCCCGCCGCGTCCAGCGCCTGGAAGATGAGCAGCAAGCTGCGCCGGTCTTCGGCATACAGGCGGCGCTGGAGCTTGCGCATGTCCCGAATCAGCGCCTTGCGCTGCTTGTCGAGGGACTTGCGACCCGGGTGATCCGCCGGGGGCGAGGTCGGTATGGGCGCCTGGCAAAAGCTCCCGTCAGAGGGTGCCAGGTAAGGGCTGTCCACAGGCGTGATCATGGGAATTCCTCCAGCGTGCGGTCAGGCCCGGCACGCGCGCTGGAGCCTACCCCGGTGACGCCTCTGGCATGCTCCAGACCGTGACGAGCACAAAGACGAGCGCAAAAAAACGGCAGCCTCCGACCAGCCGGCCCACCACTCCCGGCCGCTGGCGCGTCCTGATCGGGCCAGTCGCTGGCGGGCTCGCCCTGCTCCTCACGCTGCTCCTGACGACCTGGCCGCTGGCCGCCCACCCCACAGGGCGCCTGCTGGGAGACCCTGAGATCGAGGTGATCGAGCACCTCTGGACACTGTGGCTGGGCGCCCACCACGGCCCCCTGATCATCGACACCAACCTGGCGAACTTCCCCGCCGGCTATCACTGGGTGCTGGCCGACCCCCTGAACCTGGCCTGGTTCGTGCCCTTCGGGCTCATCTCGCCCGTCCTCGGCATGAACGCGGTCGCGGTCTGCAACCTGTTGATGGCCGGGCTGGCGGCCGGGCTGGCGGGGCGCTTGCTGCGGCCATCGATTCCGCAAAATGACCCCAGACTGCGCGTGCCCCCCCCACCGAGCTGGGCGGTGGCCTGCGTCGCGATGGCCGCACCCACCCTGGCCGGAAACCTGGTCACCGGCATGACCGAGGCGGCGACCCTGTGGGCCGCGGTCCTGGCCCTCGCCCTGCTGAGGCCAGCCCTGGAGCAGGGCGGACCCATGCTGATGCTGGCGGCGCTGGCCGGCGGGGCGGCGGCCTGGGGAGGTCCCTACACCGCGGTCTATGCGGCCCTGCTGGCGCCCATCTTGTTGGTCGCGGTGCTGCCCGCGACGGTCCGCCGGGTCGGGGCGCGCACCGCCGCGCTGCGCCTGGTCCAGGTGGTCCTGCCCGCCGCCTTGATCGGGGCGCCAGTCGTCTGGGCGATCACGACCCAGCGACCCGAGGGTCTACCGGGCACCACGTCCATGCTCGAGCAGGTCCTGAGCTCGCCCCAGCTCCAACAGACCCGCTACCTGGGCGCTGACCTGGTCAGCGTGCTGCTGCCGTGGCTGGACCCGAAGATCAAGCTCTTTCAGGCCCCCTATTTGGGCTCGCTGGCCATCGTCCTGGCCCTGGTGGGCCTGGCGCGTCGAAGGGCCTGGCTGCTGGGGGCGATGCTGTTGTGGGCGGTCATCCTGGGGCTCGGCGTCTACGTGCAGATCGGCGGTTTCATCCCCCGCTTCGAGGGGCGCATCCTGCTGCTTCCGGCGGGCCTGCTGAGCCTGGTCATCGAACCGCTGGGACACGCCGCACGATGGCACAGGATGCTGGGGGTGGGCTCGATGCTCCTGGCACCGCTCGCGGTGGACGGCGCCGTGGCCCTGGTGGCGCGACTTCCCCGCAAGGCCCGTCGCCCCGCCCTGGTCGCCGTCATCGCGGCCGTGCTCGTCGACATGATCTGGATCAGCCCGGTCCCCTGGCCTCGACCGACCCTGGACGCCAGCACCCCGCCCATCTACGCGGCCCTGGACCAGCCCGGCGCGGTCATCGCCATCCCCAAGCAGCCGCGTCCCGTACCCGGCCTGCCACGATCACCCAACCGTCAGCTCCTCTGGCAGACCGACCACGGGCGGCCCATGGCCGAGAAGCCGATGTTCCAAAAGACCGAGCCCAGGCTGCACGCGCTGCGGGACGCCATCCGGGTCGGCGCCCTGCGCGGCAATCAACAAAAGGCGCAGCGGGCGCGCCATGGCCTGGCCGAGCTGGGCTACGCATGGATCGTCCACCACGACGAGCCCGGCAACCCCGTCCGGGCGGACCAGCTCAAGGCGGTCCTGGGGCAGCCGGATATCCAGGTCGACAACGGCATGGCCTGGCGCACCCGCTGACCTGGGCTGCACCGCCCGTCACGCTCAACCGGCAGTCGACTCGTCGTTTGCCTCTGCCTCTGCCTCTGCGAAAGGATCAATCACCCGCATCGAGACACCCGCGCCCACCAGGCGGGCCTGGCAGCCCAAGCGCCAGCCAGCCGGGATCTTGTAGGCACGTCGGGTCTGCCGCTCCACTTCCCCCTCGGCCGACAGGCTGTCCGCACCGGACAGGATCTCGACCCGGCAGGTCCCGCAGTCACCCTCGGCGCAGCCGGTCATAACGGGGCTGGCCCCGCGGCCCGAGA
>JAADHA010000079.1 GCA_013152105.1 Oligoflexia bacterium
TGCTGGCCTCAATGTGGGTGAGGATCCGATCCGGCACCATGGCGGCCAGCACCTCGCGCGGCGGGAGCTGGGCGGCGGCGAGGGCGGGCAGGGGGCGGCGCTCCGCCTCTGGCGTGAGGCGCGACAGTGGTCCAAAACGTTCGCGGCGGGCTCCGAGCTGCGACCAGAACGCTGGCGAGGCGCAGATTGTCCCCGGTTTGGCCTGGCGCTCCGCCTGTGTTGCCTGACGGGGCGCGGCACCGGTCAGCACATGCTGCCAGCGCCCGCGCCAGCCACCGAGCCGGAGGAAGACGCTGGACCCAAAGCCGAGCCCGATTCTGAGGCTGAGCCCGTGGCCGCTTGGTGCGGTGCGCTGGGCTTGCAAGGCCGCAGTGGCCGCCAGCCGGCACGCGTCTTCGCCCGTCCACATCGCCAGCACCGCGTCACCGGCAAACTCGACCACGTCCCCACCGAATGCATCAATAATGTCCACCAGGTGCCCGAGACAGCCGGTGAGCCGGTCGGAGAGGGCCTCTACCCCCTCGGCGCCGTTGCCAGCGAGCTGTGTGCTTAGCGCCGAGAATCCTCGCACATCGGCAAAGAGCACCGCCGCCACCAGCGCCTCACGGGTCGGCTCGAGATCGCGCGAGGAGTCCGGGCCGAGCCCCCGCAGCGCCAGCCGCGGCAGGTAGTAGAGCAGCTCATGGCGAGGCGGCCGCAGCGGGGACGAGACTTCTGCGTCTACCGGAGGGGCGCTGGGCATCAGAGCCCTACTGAGTAGCGGCGGACCCGGGCGACCGTGCCCTTTGGGATGCGGCCCTCTGAGAACTCTCGCGCCACTTCTGCGGTCACCTCCAGGATTCGGTCGGCCTGCTGGCGGGTGAGGATCAGCGGCGGCTCAATGCGGAGGACCTGTTTTTGGAGGCCAAAGAAGCCAAAATAGACGCCCTTCTCGACTCCTCGGGTGGCAAAGACCCGCCCCGCGAGTGGAGGAGGGATGGGCCCGCCCGGCCGATGGACGATCTCGACGCCGATCATCAGCCCGCGCCCGCGGATCTCAGCGATCACCTGTGGAAAGTCCGCCTGGATTGCCCGCAGCCCATCGAGCAGATGGGCGCCCATGGCGGCGGCGTGGTCTGGGAGCTGCTCGTCCGAGACGGCGTGGATCACGCGCCGCGCCACCGCCGACGAGGGTCCGTGGCCCGTGTAGGTGAAGACCTCTTGCCCCGGGTCCAGGGCGTCGAGGACCGTCCGCCGTCCCACGACCGCCGAGATCGGCGCGTATCCCGCCGACAATCCCTTGGCAGTCGAGAAGAGGTCGGGAATCACCCGTTCTTGTTGGAAGGCCCAGAAGCTGCCCGTCCGGCCCATGCCGCACTGGACCTCATCAAGCATCAAGAGGGCGTCAAACCGTTCGAGGAGCTGCTGGAGGGCCGCAAGGAAGCCAGCGGGGAAGGCGTGGACCCCGGCGTCGCCCATGATGGTCTCGGTCAAGACCCCACCAAACTCACCGGTCTTCAGGTGTGCCTCGATATGCGCCAAGGTCGGGTCGACGTCGCGGTCTCTGCGAGGTGGCGTGACAACGGCGAAGTGTTCGGACCGCTCGTACAAGCCTTGGTCGAGGCCCGGGAAGTGTGAGGCCGCTTGGGAGAGGCCCGTGGATCCGTGGTAAGCGCCTTGGAAGGAGATGACCCCGGGGCGTCGGGTGGCGCGCCGCATGGCCTCGATCATGCCGCCGTTGGCGTCCGATCCCGACAAGCCCAACAGAACGCGCGCGTCGTAGGGCAGCGCGGCGCTCTCAATCAGCGCGTCCGCGAGCTCGAGCGCGTGAGCATTGGGGCTGTAACAAAAGCACGAGTGTTGCAGCGTCTCGGCGGCGTCCGTGTAGGCCGTAGTCACGTCTCGGCGGCCGTAGCCTAGGATGTTGGCAGAGGCGCCGGCCAAGCAGTCCAAGAAGACGTTTCCATCTTCGTCGACCACCTCTGCGCCCTGGCCCCGGGCGAGCGAGATCCCATAGAGCCCGGTGGAGTTGGTCTGACCGATGAGCTGGTGCGTCCTGGCGAGAACGGCCCGTGAGCGCGGTCCGGGAAGATCGATAGGAGGCTGCATTGGGGTCGCCTCAGAAGCTGTCGAACCAGCACTCGGGCCCGTGGAAGGCGCGGTCGAGCAGGGAGAGCCGACCGGCGCCCGAGAAGTCCTTGGGGATGTACCCGTTGGGCGGGTGCTTGCGCGACAGGAGCCCCATGCGCATGTAGCTGTGGGCGACCAGCTCGGCGCAGAAGTAGGTGGCCAGCGGTGGGTTGACCCCCTTCGGGTTCCACGTGGCGCCTCGCTCGGGCAGGTCTTCGAAGCGGCCCCGGTAGGCGTCCGCGATCATCTGCCACGGGATCCCCGGGAAGCGGGGTCGGGCGCTCGCGATGGCGTAGGCAAAGCGCTGCAAGGCGGTGATCCGCGCGGGGCTCGGCGCGACGTGCAGCGCCCGGACGGCAAAGTAGGAGTACTGGCCCAGGGCCAGATCCGCGCGGATTCGGTCATCCAGGCTGACCAGAATTGGCCCGCTGTATTGGCCGTCGGGGTTGGTGTGCATGAGGTGTCGAACCGTGCGCTCCTGTTTGCGTTCGGCGTCGCTGATCATCTGGGTCGCTTCAAAGAGGAGCGGGTCGGGGAGGTCGCTCGGAACCTGATGTCCGGCCGGAATGAGGTCGGCCAATCGCACGATCATGCCGACGTGCGACCAGTTGCAGTCGCCCTCGGCGAGCTCGATCGCCTCTGAGATATCGGCCGTCCCGTGGGCCAGGAACAGGTCACCCGTTTGAAGAGACGGCCTGATGTCTGGGTAGGTGGCGGTTCGGATCCGATGGCTGGTCACGATTCCCTCCGGCGCTTTTCGGCGGTAGCTCACCCGGGGCGCGGCGCAGTTGAGATGGTCGTCAGAGCTTGGTACAGCATAGCTCAGGGTGGCGCCCTGAGGGGCTGCTGAAGAGGGCGCTCGTCGAGATCTTCCGCTGGTGCCGCGCCCAGGCCGTCGAGAAGTCCCCGGCATGGACTCAAGCGCACGGAAGGAGCGTCGTTCGCGGCGCGGCTGTGGGGACCGGGCGCAGGCCACACGCCACCTCGCTTCGTCGGGAAAGAGCGTGAGGCGCCCGCGCGCGGACCCGCTGAGACAGGCTCAGCAAGAAAGCCCTGGGCGACTGAGCTGCAAATGGGGCGCGCAGGCCCCACTGACCGGGACGCGAGTGTCCCGGAGCCGGTGGCACACGCTCACATGCCGCGTTGCCCAGAGAACCCACCCACACGGCCTACCTCCCGATCTCGCCGGTACCGGCCCACCTCTTGCACGAGTCCCTGTCTAGGAGGGTTCCCATGCCTCGTCTTCTTCTCGCGCTCTTCCTGCCAGCGCTGGGCTGCGCGGACTATGGCTTCACCAAGCCAAGCTCGCCGGCAACCGGTGGAGATACCGGCGTCACCTCCAGCCCCGGGGACGGCGCAGCGACCGAGACCAGCACACCCGCGGATGGCGGAGGCTCGGACACCGGCTTGCCCCCTGACGAAGAGCCCCCGGGCATCATCACCGAAAAAGAATGTGAAGACAGCGGGGTGAGCGTGGTGTTCTCGCCCGACGAGATCTACGTGCTCTCCTGGGACACGACCACCGCCGAGGGCACCCTGACGGCGACCGAATCAGGCTGGTTCCACCTCTACGACACCTCGATCGCCGAGTCCGGCGCCTCGCAGAGCAACGAATCAGCCTACATCCGCGTGGCCAACGCCACCAACCCCTCCGGTGCCCCGCTCTTCGCCAACTGCGGTAGCGACTACGTCGTCGTCGACGCAGACAACGAGAGCACCCCGGGCAGCGAGCGCTACTACATCGGCACCTTCTGGCTCGACGCCGGCGACAACCAGCTCACCCTCAACCACTACTGCCCGCTGTACCGGGCCGGGATCTGCACTGAGCTGCACCAGCCCGGCGACACGCCTTGTGACGGAGGCGACGCCAACAGCGTGCACGTCAAGGCTGAGGGGATCTGTGTGCAGTGAGCGTCCCCCTCTCCGCGCTGGTCGGCGCTTAGAAGCCGCTGGTGTCGCAGTCTGGGTTGCTCGAACTCGCCAAGCAGCCGGGGTGGCAGTCCACCTGGTCCACCACGTCCAGGCTGTAATCTACCAGATCACCCTGCACGTCCTCCAGAGCAACGTATACACAGTATGATGCACCGTCCGAGGAGAGGGCAAGCAGGTGTCCTGGCTGCCGGCCCCGTTGTCGAGGGCGCCATTCATTGTGATGGTGTCGTCGCTGACGTCGCTCACCCCCAGCAGCAGCGAGTTGTTCAAGGAGCCGCTGACCAGGCCCCCGATGCCGGGGGGGTCGACCCAGGTCGCGAGGGCAAAGTCGATGATGTAGGCCTTGCCGATCAGGCCGTCGACCGGCTCTCCGGGGTCTGCTGTGGTGAAGGTGATCGCCTGGGAACCGACGTACCGTCGAGGGAAGCCACGCTGATCGAGGCGGTTGGATCACCACTGTCCAGGACAAACCTCACGGTGATCCCCAGGTCCACGTCCAACTCGCCGTCCACGGGGCTCGTGCTGCTCACGCCCACACTGCACTCGGTGCCACCGTCGCTTCCGACCGTGCCGCCATCGCTTCCGACCCCAGCGCGGGGAGCAGGAATTGGATGCGGTATGAGGTGGATCCCGCGAAGCGCCGAGCAACCACATCGGGAAGCGCAGCCCCGACCGCCCCTCACGGCAGCCCACCCCCCAGCATCAGCCAAACAGCACCGGCTTCGGATCCTCCATCGTCGTCTCCGGTGCCGCCGACCCACAGGTCTGGGAAGCCGTCGGCGTTGGTGTCAGCGCTCAGGGCGACCGCCGCGCCAGATCCGTCACCACCGGAGTCCCCGATCAGGCGCGCGTCCGAATAGGTCAGGTCCCAGACCCCAGAGACCGGGCCGTAGATGACATAGCTGGTACCCGAACTGGATCCGCCCAGGTCCGAGCCCGGGGCTCCGACAACCACATCGTCCGTGCCGTCGCCGTCCAGGTCGCGCCCTCCCGCAACCGCCGAGCCGGCCTTGTCCGACGCGGATTGCCCCAACAGCTTGGCGTCGGCAGAGGCCAGCGAGTAGCGCCCAGAGACCGGACCGTAGACAATATAGGCGGCGCCAGACTCGGCCCCCGCATCGTCCACACCGCTGGCGCCCACCAGGATATCACCGTAGCCATCACCGTTCTGATCCCCGGCGCTGGCCACAGCACAGCCGGTGTTGTCGGAGAGAGACTCACCCAGCAAGAGCGCGTCGGCGTCGGACAGGGACATCAGCCCGGTGGTGCCGCCGGACACCAGGTAGACCAGCGGGACGGTCACGCCCGCGCCAGATGTGCCGTCCTTGGACGCTCCGATGAGCATGTCATCCAGCCCATCCCCGTCCACATCGCCCGCACCGCTCAGCCCGCTGGAGACCCGCTCACCAAAGGCCACTCCGTCCATCTCCAGGGACGCAGTTGACAGGTCCATGGTGCCGCTGCTGGGACCGGACACCAGGTAGGCCGCCCCCGAGAGCGTGTCACCGGCGTTGCTCCACAGGGCCCCAACCAGCAGATCGCCACGGCCATCGCCGTCCACGTCGCCCGCGTCAGCCAGGGTCATGCCCGCGACATCATCACTGGTCTCGCCGACGAGGATAGCGTCAGCGTCGCTGATGTCCCAAGCGCCGCTGAGTGGACCCCGGAAGATATAGACCGCGCCTGCGTCCGTGCCGCCATAGTCATCGCCAGGCACGCCGATGGCGAGCTCGGCCAGGCCATCGTCGTTGGTGTCTCGCAGCAGCGTGACCGCTGTGCCCGTCGCATCGTTGGTGTCAGCCGAGGACACGACCGCCGTCGCGGTGGACAGATCAACGACCCCGCTGAGGGCACCGGTCATCAGGAAGACGGCACCACCACCGCTGCCAGCGCGGTCGCTGCCCGGCGCACCGACCAGGATGTCGGCCAGGCCATCTCCGTCTACGTCACCGCCGTCCAAGGCGCCGCCACCGCCCGCGACCGCGTAGCCCGCGGAGTCACCGCCCTCTTCGCCGACCAGCTTGGTGCGCGCATCGGCAAGATCCACATCACCCAGCATGCCGCAGGCGTCATCCGTGACGCCGTCGCAGTTGTTGTCCACGCCATCGCCGCAGATGTCCACGGCACCGGGCGACACGGTCGGATCGCTGTCATCACAGTCTGTGTCTTCGGCCACGTAGCCAGCAGGCGCCTCACAGCCAGCGGCAAGGTCTGTCGGGTCGCCGTAGCCATCGCCGTCGCCGTCGCCATACCAGATCAGCTCATCAGCGGCGCCCGCCTCGTCCACCTCGCCGTTGCAGTCATCGTCCACGCCAT
>JAADHA010000492.1 GCA_013152105.1 Oligoflexia bacterium
GCCTTGACCATATCGTAGACCGTCAGGGCCGCCGCACACACCGCGGTGAGGGCTTCCATCTCCACGCCGGTCCGCCAGCGGGTCGCGACCCGAGCCCGGATTCGCACCCGCCACGGGCCCGCCGCGTCCGCCGCCAGCGCGCTGACATCCACTTCCACCGCGTCAATGGGCAGGGGGTGGCAGAGCGGCACCAGATCAGCCGTGCGCTTGGCCCCCTGGATCCCCGCCAGGCGCGCGATGGCCAGCACGTCTCCCTTTTTCGCCGTCCCCCCGACCACGACCCGCCAGGTCGCGGCGGACATGGTCACAAAGCCCTCGGCCAGCGCCACCCGGTCGGTGTCCGGCTTGGCCCCGACATCAACCATATGCGGGTTCCCATCTGGATCGAGGTGGGTCAGACCGTCGGGTCGGACCGATGGCTTGTCAACACTCACAGGGCTCCTCCGAGCTGCACGACCAGGTGCTTGAGATAGCGAGTCTGGGGCATGGCGGGATGAACCGGGTGGTCCGGTCCCTGCTGGCCCCGCCGGACGATCCGCGCCAGCCGCCCGAGGTCCCTGGCCGCGTGAGCGAGCTCGTCCACGAAGCGATCTTCCTGGATGTGGTGGCTACAGGAGCTGGTGAAGAGCAGGCCGCCAGGCGCGACCAACTGCATGCCGAGGCGGTTGAGCTTGCGGTAGGCCTTCAGGGCGCCAGCCGCCTTTTTGCGTGTCTTGGCAAAGGCCGGCGGGTCCAGGAAGACCATGTCGAAGCGCTGGCCATCATGCGCCATCGCAGCCAGGTGCTGTGGGCCGTCCCCACAGATCACAGACAGCCGGTCCGCGACCCCGTTGTCTCGGCCGTGTTGATCGATGAGATCGCAGGCGCGCCGCGACACGTCCAGGGCCACCGCGGTCGTCGCTCCTGCCAACAGGGCCTGGACCGCCCAGGCACCGGTGTGGGCATAGCCATCGAGCACGCGTCGACCCGAACAGCGGGCCGCAGCCCACGCCCGATTGTCTACCTGGTCCAGGAAGAAGCCGGTCTTCTGACCGTGACGCAGGTCGACCCGAAAGCGGGCCGGCCCCTCGGCGATGCTCACCGTCTCGGGGACAGTCCCAAACCACTCCTCGACGCCGACGGCGAGCCCCTCCAACGCGCGCACACCCACATCATTGCGCAAGATCGCCCCAGCGGGCTGGTGCAGGTCGGAAAGCGCTTGGGCCAGCAGCTCGCGGCGCTGATCCATGCCCAGGCTGGTCAACTGGACCGAGAGGACTGGTGGGCCGCCATCGACGGGCGCGTAGCGGTCTACGATCAGGCCGCTGAGCCCGTCGGCGTCTCCAGCGGCCGCCCGAAACGTCATCCTGCCCGGCAAAGCGACCCGACGAGCTTCCAGAGCCTGAGACAGGCGCTGGGCGTAGAATTCGACGCTGTCCAGGTCGGCTGCAGGGTCTCGCGACAGGATCCGCACGGCGATCAGCGAGGCGGGGTTGGCGTGCCCGCGACCGATGAAGCGCCCCCGAGCATCGACGAGCGTCACCGACCCACCGGGGGGCAGCCCCTTGACGGGCGTGGACAGCTCATTGGCGAAGACCCAGGCGTGGCCGCCAGCGACCCGGCGTTCGTGGCCGGGCCGAAGCACGACGGTCGTCACCGGTCACGCTCCAGAGGCAAGGTCAAGCAGCGGGGTCCACCTCGGCCGCGCGACAGCTCGTGGCCTTCGATGTGCACCGCGTAGCGCCGACCGCTGGCCATGAGGGCATCGGGATCGTCGTGAAAGTCGCGCGACAGCTCATCGGTGAAGACGGCCGGGGCGACCACGCGGAAGCCGGCATCCCGCATGGCCTGCGCGGTGTGCTGATTGCGGGCGTAGCCAACCACCACCCCAGGACCCAGGGCGACATAGTTGGCCCCGTCGGTCCACTGCTCGCGCTGGGCGTGGATCGGGTGGCCGCCGCCGCAGAGCACCGGTGAGAGCGGTACGCCGCAGGTGCCCAGCGTCTGGATCAAGTCGCCCTCGAAGACATCGACCACGATCTCGCCGTTCAAGCGCCGCAGACCGATCACCTCGACCTCTTCCGATCCGCCGGGATCGAGGATCCGCGGATAGACCGCACAGGCACCCCGATCGAGCAGCGTGAAGACCGTGTCCAGGTGCATGGCGCTGCGCTGCTTGGGCATCTCGACGACCAGGACGCGTCGGAAGCCGTGCTCGAAAAGCTCGGCCGAGAGCTGAAGGATCAGGGACCAGGTCGTGCGCTCGCTGGCGCCCACCAGGGCCAGCGTCGGGCTGATGCACAGCACGTCGCCGCCTTCTACGGTCAACGGAGCGGAGCCGCCACGGGCACGGATCCACCGCGAGATCCGGGCGATCGGGTTGTCAGCGAAGACGGGGTGATGGTCGGCGACGGCCCAGGACAGGATGGCTTCCCGACGGCGCGCCAGCTTGCGCGCATTGCTGACCACCACCAGATCGCCCAGCACCGCGGCCAGGTCCCGGGTGAAGATCAGGTTGGGCGTAGGCGGAAAGAGCTCGGGAGCGTCCAGCACCCCACCGATCGTGCCGACCACCAAGGTGTCCGTGAGTTCGTCGGCGTCCAACTGGTCGAGCTGCTGGCCCTGGGCTGATCGCAAGTTGTGAAGAACGCCGACCTGCTCGATCACGGCGCTTCGGACCGCATGATCCTGCAAGACATCCCGCACCAGGTCCTCGAAATGCAGGACCTCGGCGACACAGCTCAGTACCGCTTCGAGTTGCTGATGCTCCACCAGCGCGGTCGGGACGTGAATGAGGTCGTCGAACAACAAGTAGTCGGGGCTGCCACGATCGATGTGGCGCGGCAGCATGCGCTCCAGAGCCAGGCCGGGGGGCTGGACCACGACCCGTCGTAGGCGACCGACTTCGCTGGTGACACGAACCATGGCCACAAGCTACCTCGCCGAGCGACCCGAGGCGCGCGCTGGCCGGGCTGAGGGTCATCATCCTCTCAATCGCCCGGCCGGCTGCTACCCTGCCGGCATGCTGAGCTGGCTCCACCGCATCTACCAGGATCTGGCCACCGGCCAATTGGGCCGGGACGAGAACGGCCAACGCACGGCTACCACCGGATGGTTGCTGGAAGGCATGCACGCTGTGGTCATCCTGGTGCGCGAAGTGCGCCGGGACCGCCTGACCGTGCGGGCCGCAATGCTGGCCTACTGGACCGCCGTCGCCATCGTGCCCATCTTGCTCATCGGCTTCACCCTGTCGGCGCCACTGGGCGGCACCGAGGCCGCAAGCGGTGCCGTTCGGCGCCTGCTCTACGACACCATCCTGACCGACAGCGTCGAGACGGTCGGAACCGCCCTGGACTCCATGCTGGCCGCCGCGAACCTGCGCGCCCTGGGCATCGTGGGCGTCGTGGGTCTGATGGTCATCGGCAGCCAGCTCTACTTCAACGCCGAGCTCGCCTACAACGACATCTTCCGGTCCAGCGTGCGCCGCAGCCTGTTGCTGCGCTTCACCCTGTTCTATGCCGCCATCACCTTGGCCCCGGCCATCATGGCCTTTGGGTTCCTGGCGTCGGCAACCCTCCCCGATCAGGTCAACGTGATGCGCCGCGCCGTGCCGGTGATGCTCACGGCGACGGTGCTGGTCGGTGCGATCCGCCTGCTACCAAATCGACGGGTGAGTTGGACCGCGGCCCTGGTCGGGGGCCTGTTCAGCGCCGTGGTTTTCGAAGTCGCAAAGTCCGGTTTCACCGCGTACACGACCCTGATGGGGACGCAAGACAGCATGGCGGGCGTCTACGGTTCCCTGGCCTTCCTGCCCGTCTTCCTGCTGTGGCTTCAGATCGTCTGGATGGTGGTCCTGATTGGTGTCGAGCTGGCCTTCATCACCGAGAACTACCACCAGCTCGTCGACGCACAACGTCGGGACATCGGCGATCCCAACAGCCGCCACCGCCGGGCCGACGGCTTCTTTGGCCTGGGCCTGCTCGGAGTCATCGCAAGGGCCTGGAAGGACCACCAGCCGACCTTCGACACGGACCGGCTCTCCGCCGAGACCGGCGCGGACCCACGCCACGTCCAGGCCGCCCTGGACGCCCTGGAAGCCGGCGGGCTGCTGACCCAGACCGAAGACAAACACTACGTGATGGCCCGCGCCCCAGACCAGCTCACGGCGGCCGAGGTCCTGGAGTGCTGGCGCCGGATCTCCGCGCCGGCGGTCCAACCAGGCAGCGCCAGCGCGGACGTGATTCGCGATGCCGAGCGCGCCGTGGAGATGGCCTTGTCCGACCCCGGTTCTTGGATCCCACTGGCCCCCGCCGAAATCCGCCGCCTGATCCCTCCAGAGCCGGATAGGCGCCCCGACCGGCCCACCCGAGGTTGACCCCCATGCCCGCCATCACGGCCCTCGAGCGCGGCTACGCAAGCCACATCTTGTGGCTCACCGATCTGTCCGACCGCGCCGCGGCCTGCGAGCATGCTGTCCGCTGGCTGGCCGGGCTCGCCGCCTCGGCTGGGGACGACCCCGCCCAGGTCATCGTCGCGCACGGCCTGGGTGCCGACACCGGCGAATCCAAGCGATACCTGGCACAGCGGCGCGCCCAGGCCATGGCCCAGGTCTCGGCGCTGGCGGGTGACCTGGGCAGCATCGGAGTCAACGCGCACCCCGTCGTCTCCCGTGGTCGTCCCTGGGAGCTGGCTCGTACCCTCGTCGACGAACACGGCATCGATCTCTGCGTCGTCGGTCGAACGGGTGTGTCGGGAATGGACCGGGTCCTGTTGGGAAGCACCGCCCACCGGGTGGTGCGCGAATTGACTGTGCCGGTGCTGGTTGTTCACGACGCGCACTTTGCCGCCCCCAAGCACATCGTCTGTCCGGTCGACCCCACCGACACCGACGTGGCACGATCCAGCGCCAGCGGTATCCGGGTCGCGGCCTCGCTGGGTCTGGCAGCGCAAGCTCCGGTGACTTTCGTCAGCGTCGCGCTCTCAACCGGCGTCGTGCCCGAAGACCGGGTCGCGGTGGGCAAGCGCCTGAAGGACCGGGTCACGCGTATTCTGGGGGACTCGGCTTCAACCCTCAACCACACCTTTCGCGTGGTGATCGCCTCGGGCATCGTCCTGGGTGTACACGACGCCTCGGCCAAGGCCGACCTGCTGGTCATCGGCACCGCCGGTCGAAGAGGACTGGCCCGTCTGGTGATTGGAAGTGTCGCCGAAGACCTGGTCCAGCACTGCCCCACAAACATCCTCGTCACCCACTGAGCCCGTGGGCCGAACACGCTGGCTAATCGGCGCCACGGTCTTGCTGGTCACAGCCGGACTGGGGGCCCGGGTCTCGGCCGAGATCCTCGCCCGACGCGCCCTCCGCGCCCGGCAGATCACCTGGGAGTCAGTCCAGCCTGGCCCCACCGGGACCCGCTGGCGGGGTCTGCACGGCGAAGGCCTGAGTGTCTCGTCCGCTCACCTGTCCCTGCTTCCCCGCCCAAGCGTGGCTCTACAGGGAGTCGAGGTTCAGGGGCGCCGCCTCTTGGACCTCTCCCAGAGTGCGTCCCCGTTCTCCGGCCCGTTCTCCGGCCCCAGCCCGGTGGCCGAGTGGCTGGCCCGCGAGACCCCGGTCCGCGTCGAGGACCTCCGCCTGAAATGGGGGGATGAGACCCTCTTTGATGACCTCTCCGGCACCCTCTCGCCCACCCTCCACCTGACGAGTCAAGGCACCAGTCTGACCCGAGATCGCGGCGGCTGGCAGGCGGACCTGACCCGCCCGCTTGACCTGGGCGCCGTCTCCGGCACCCTTTCGCTCCAGGCGCGGTCTGTCGAAGGCCTGCTCGGGTTCGACGTGCAGGCGCCCGACCTGGTGCTGTCTCACCCCACTCTGGCGCCCTCGCCGCTGCCATCCGCACCGTTGCGCGTCCACGGAAGCTGGCACCCGGACAGCGGCCAGATCGACGCCACAGGAAGCCTCGGCGGATTGCAGCTCACCGCCAGCGGGCAGGTCGATCCAACGACTCGATTGATCGCCTTGGACCTGAGCATCGACGCCGAGCTGGCCGATGTCGTGGCGCTCTTCGGGGACCAGATCCCCGAGGCCAGGCGGGCGGACTGTACGGGCTCGGTCGGTCTCGACCTGACCGTCTCCACGCCCCCGCTGCGCTGGCGCGCCACAGCTCGTGCCCAGGATCTTCGTTGCACCGGCCTGCTCAGCGACATCGACGCGCTGAAGAGTGGGCGCGCGACCTGGCGCGCCGTGGCCGCGGACGGCACCCCCACCATCGCCCGCGTCGGCCCCGACATCCCCGGTTTTACCAGTTGGCTGCAGGGGCGGCGAGTGGCCGAGGCCATCATCGCGTCCGAGGACATCAACTTCCTCACCCACCCCCCCGGCTACGTCCTCGGCGCCATCCAAGAGGCCCTCGACCAGGCGGCTGATGGCGTAGAGCGCCCCCGAGGTGGCAGCACCCTCACCCAGCAACTGGCCAAGAACCTGTTTCTGGACGGCCAGCGCACCCTGCTGCGAAAGCTGCGCGAGCTGCTCTACGCCTTGTGCTTGGAGGACGCCCTCGACAAGCGACACATCCTCCAGCTCTACATCAACGTCGTCGAGCTTGGACCCGATCTGCGCGGCGTCGGCCCCGCCGCTGACGCATACTTCGCCAAGCCCGCCGCTGGCCTCACCGATCGCGAGGCCGCCTTTCTCGCCACCCTGCTGCCCGCTCCCAAGCGCGGCTACGCTCGCGCCGCACGGGGACGCGTCAACCAAGCAGCCATCGACCGCGTCCTGGACAACCTGGAGCGTTCGGGCCTGCGCAGCAGCCAGGCCATGGCGCGGGCCCGGCATCAGTCGCTGAGACTGCTCCTCGCTCCACCATCAGACCCACCTTCGAGCCAGCACCCATCGAGCCAACACCCATGGAGCCAACATTGAGACGGGGCTCGCAAACGGCGGGCTCTGCCGGGCCATCCTTGTGAAGCCCGCCTCGGCCCGTTAGCCTGCGCTCCGCCTGATGGAGGGCATGTGTCTGCAGACGATCTGATTCCCGTCGAGGGTGTAATCGCCGAGGTCTTCCCCGGTGGTGCGTTCCTGGTCGATACCGAGGCAGGCACCAAGGTGCACGCCCATCTCTCCGGCAAGCTCCGCCGCTACCGCATCCGCGTCGTCCTTGGCGACAAGGTCACGGTCGAAGTGAGCCCCTATGACTTGTCCAAGGGGCGGATCACGTATCGGCATAAGTAGGGG
>JAADHA010000311.1 GCA_013152105.1 Oligoflexia bacterium
GGACGCCGGATCGCCCCCATCCCCTGGCCTGGCGTGAACTTGGACCCCAGAGTGTCCGCTGGAAGGGCGCGGTTTGATCGGTGCCGGAACTTCCGAGCACGTGCACTATAGCGGGTCGAAGATGTACTCATGGGCAGCCGCGCCGCCAGCACTGCGCCGCCAGCACCGCCCCCCTCGCGCCGGGTACGCCGCTTGTTAGCTGCTTCGCTCGGAGGCTCCATGCTCGCCCTGCTCTCGCCCGCCAAGCGACTCGACTTCGACACACCGCCCGCCGTCAGCGCCCACAGCCGGCCGCAGATGCTCGACCAGACCGCTCGGCTGATCGAGACTGCCCGCAAGCTCTCCCAGGACAAGCTGCGCGAGCTGATGGGGATCAGCCCGGCGCTGGCCAAGCTGAACGCTGTTCGATTCCAGCGCCTCTCCACCGAGCTCGACCTCGACAACGCCAAGCAGGCGGCCCTGGCCTTCAAGGGCGACACCTATGTGGGACTGGACGCCGACTCGCTGGGCGACGACGATCTGGCCTGGGCCCAGGACCACATCGGGATCCTGTCCGGTCTCTACGGCTACCTGCGACCGCTGGACCTGATACAGCCCTACCGGTTGGAGATGGGCACCCGCCTGAAGACCCGATCCGGTCCAAGTCTCTACGCTTTCTGGGGAGACCGGATCACAGCGCAGGTCCAGGACGTGCTCGATGCCCAGGGGGACACGACCGTGGTGAACCTGGCGAGTGCTGAGTACTTCAAGGCGGTGAACCAGAAGAAGCTGGCGGCCCGCGTCCTCACTCCGGTCTTCATGGACACCAAGGACGGTCGCAGTCGGGTGCTGTCCCTGTTCGCCAAGCAGGCGCGGGGCATGATGGCCCGCACCATCATCGACAACCGCCTGGATGATGTCGACGCCCTCAAGGACTTCGGATCGGGTGGCTATCGCTTCCGAGCCGACCAGAGCGAAGGGGATCGCTGGGTCTTCGAGCGCACCCAGCCTCCACCCGTTCGTCGCTGACACCCAAAGATGGCCAAACACCAGAACCCAAACGACCCACCCCAGACGGCCCTGACGGTGGCCTCCACCACCCTGGCGCCAGGCTCGCCCTCGGGCAGCCCGGGCCTGGTCCCGAACGCGCCCACCGTCGCCGTACAGCGGGCAGTCAAGACCTTGCTTCAAGGCTCCGTGGATGCGTTTGGCGATGTCGTTGACGCCCTCATCTGCGACCTGGACAGCGCGACGGCGGGGCTGGAGCAGGTGGCCTGGCTCGCCTCGACGCGGGCCGTCCTGGAGAAAGAGCAGTCCTGGCAGGCGGCGCTCGGTCAGCTCGCCTGGTGGGACCAGTTCCTGGCCGTGCTGCCCAGCCCCGAGCTGCTCAGCGAGCGACGCCGGGCCGAGCTTCAGCGGTACCGCGCCCTGCGGGCCCGTGCCCTGATCCAGGCCCGCGAAGACGCCCTGCTGGCCCACCGTGAAGCGGTCGGCGACCCACTCGCAGACCCCGAGCCCGGCGAGTGGCGGGTCGACGTGGCCGCCTTCGAGCAGCGCGCCCTGCACGCCCTGCCGCCGGCGCCGAAGCTGGTCCCCATCGTCCCGGCCGACCTGGACGCCGCCCACAGCTTCGCCGGCTTCAACGCGGTCCAGGCCCTGCGAGACCACCCCGAGCTGGGCCCGCGCGCCCGCCACCTGGACACCGTCATCGCGGCGAGCCTGCGCCAGGAGTTCGGTCTGTCCAAGGCGAGCGCCCTGGCCAACGCACAGGTCCTGACGGGGATCTTCTGGATCGCCTTGCGGCGGGCGCTGGGGGTGGGCAGCCACCAGTTGGCGTCGGCTATCCGCCTGCTGGCTCAGACGGACCATGGGCCAGTTCAGGAACAGTTCACCCGCGAGCTGCTGCTGAGCTGGCTGGCGGTACTTCAGGATCTTCCCGTGCAGGACCGCAAGCGCTTGGGCGGCGGCCTCGGCGGCGGCCTGCGCCGCTTGCTGGGCGAAAAGCAGCCGGCGGCCCTCCCCGTGGACGCCCCGAGACAACTCGAGCTCGACGATCAGCCGGGGCTGTGGGGACGGGTGAAGAAGGGGCTGGGGCTGAAATAGGGCAGGGCAGGGGAGGCCACCCAGCGATCAGCCGCCTCGCTCCTCCAGCTCGACCCAGCGGCTGACGAGCGTGTCGATCTGGGCAGGCAGCGCTTCAGCCCGGGTGCTCAGCGCCGTCAGGTCGGGACCGCCGGGTCGGTAGGTCGCGGGGTCAGCGAGCTGCTGATTGAGTGCGAGCAGTTCGGCCTCGAGTGCATCGATCTGGTCCGGCAGCGCTGTGTACTCGCGTTGTTCCTTGTAGCTGAGCTTGCGCCTGCCGGGCTGGATCGAGGGTGAGACCGGGCCGGTGGGAGCGGCGCGGGCTGGGGCGACCGCGTTCGCGGCCTGGTCTCGGGTTTTTGCTTCGCGGGCCGCCAGGGCCGCCAGGTGCTGCACGCGGCTGGCGTAGGCCGTGACGAGACCGTCGCCCTCGAAGACCAGCACGCGGTCACAGACCCGGTCGAGGAAGGCCCGGTCGTGGGTGACGACGACCGCGGCGCCGTCGAAGTCCATGAGGGCGGCCTCGAGGACCTGCAAGGTCAGCAGGTCCAGATCATTGGTGGGTTCGTCGAGGAGGAGCAGGTTGGCGCCGTGCAGCACCAGCCGAGCCATCAACAGGCGCGCCCGCTCTCCGCCGGACAGCATCGCTACCTTTTGGCCGTGGATGGACTTGTCGAAGTGAAAGCGCCCCAGGAAGCTGGCGACGTGTACGCTGCGATCACCCACCACGACGTGGTCCGCGCCATCCCCCGCGGCTTCAAAGACGGTACGACTCAGGTCGAGTCCGGTGCGATCCTGGTCCAGGATGGCCGGGTTGAGGCGCGGTGCCCGGTTGATCTCGCCCTGGTCCGCCAGCAGGCGGCCCGCCAGGATGGAGAGCAGCGTGGACTTGCCTGCACCGTTGGGACCCAGCACGCCCACGGTCTCTCCGGGACGCAGCACCAGGTCGACGTGGTCGAGGATCTTGCGCTTGCCGTAGCGTTTGCTGATGCCGTGCAGCTCCAGCAAGGCGCCACCCCTTCGAAAGCCGGTGCTGAGGTTCAGGTGGAACTCTTCCTCGCGTCGCACCGGCCGTACGGCCCGCAGGGCGTCCAGGCGCTGCAGGCGGGCCTTCTGCTTGGTGCTGCGAGCCGCGGGTGAGCGGCTGGCCCACTCTGCTTCGCGCGACATCAGGGCCAAGCGGCGGTCCTCGCCAAGCTGTAGACGCGCCTGGCGCTCGGCTCGGCCGATCAAGTAGTCGGTGTAGCTGCCGTCGTAGCTGACGCTGACCCCGTCATCGATCTCGACGATCCGGGTCGCGACCGCCTCCAACAGGTAGCGGTCGTGGGTCACCAGGAGGACACCCCCTCGCCAGCCGCCAAGCAGCCCCTGGAGCCACTCACAGGTGTCGGCGTCCAGGTGGTTCGTGGGTTCATCCAAGATCAGCAGATCGGGCTGCTGGAGCAGGACGCGGGCGAGGGCCACCCGCCGGGCCTCGCCCCCCGACAGGGTCTCGAGCAGGGCGTCTTTGGGGGGGCAATCCAGGCGCCCCATGATGGCGTCGATCTTGTGGTCGACGGCCCAGCCCTCGCGGTCCAGCCGGTCCTGGCAGGTGCTGGCGGTGTCCATGTCCTGGTCTGCCAGGGCGCGCTGGTAGGCCAGCAGCAGGTCGCGGTGCCAGGCGACCGCGTCATCCATCGCGTCCCCGACAGTCCGCCCGCTCAGGTCGGACACCTGTCGAAGCAAGGCGACGCTGCCGGCAAGGGTGATTCGACCGTGATCCACCGGTTCCTGACCGCTGATCAGCCGCAGCAGCGTGGACTTTCCACAGCCGTTCACCCCGACCAGCCCGACCCGCTCGCCCTGGTCGACGGACAGGTCCACGCCGCGCAGAACCTGGCGGTCGGCGTAGGCCTTCTCGACCCCGGTGGCATGCAGCAGTTTCACGAGCGCTCAAGCTTCGGGCTGCACTCGGTCCAGCGGTACGCAGTTGAGGAAGCTACCGTGCCGCTTTAGCTCGTCCAGGCGGCAGGACCAGACCAACTTGCCGTTGTGGACGGTCATGTCGGGGCAGCCATCGCACATATTGGCGCTTCCATCCTCCATCATGTCGATGGGCTGAATGAATGCGAAGCTCTGGAGGTACTGGCGCTGGGCCGCGCGGCGAGGATGGCGCACGGCGTCGGAGAGCCAGCGACGACTGGCCTGGCGCATGGCGGGATCGATGGCAGAGAAGGCCGCCATGGTCGCGCGGCCCTGGCGCAAGAGCTTCGGGTCGCTGTACGCCAGATAGTGCCCCGTCAAGGCATGGTGGCCCACCTGAATCGCCTCCATGAACCGAGGCCCGACGTAGCCGTAGATGCGCTGCGCCGAGCCGACCCGGGTGACCAGGGTCCACTTGAAGGTGTCGGGGTCCCGGGTTCCGCCCAAGTAGGCGGCGGCGCTGAATTCCGGGTCTTCCTTGTTGATCAGCTCGAAGAGCTCGGGCGTCGTCAGGGGCTTGGGGTTCTTCTCCTGGTCGTAGTAGACTAGGTCGTCGAGATTGACCCGCTTGTCGTCGGCAAAATAGGCGAATTCGTGGCTGCGCGCGGTGCGGAACAAGATGAAGACCATGGAGTGCACGATGTCGATGTGTTCTTGAGCCCATCGGATCATCGGCGGAACGTCGTGCATGGAGTCCCGGAAGATCGTGCAGTTGAAGGCGCAGCTCAGCCCGCCTTCCTGGGCGACCATCTCGGCGTACTGCAAGCGCAACTCGTTCAGCTCCAGGTTGCTCTGCTTCTTTCGACCGGGCCGGGACTGGCTGGCGTCGACGTGAAAGGTCATGCCGTGCAGGCCAGCCTGCTTGAGATCATGCAGCAGGGTCGGCGTCATCGCGTGGCCGTTGCTGTTGATCACGGGCTTGAGATCGAATTCGTCGCGAATCATGGCGACGATCTCGACGATCTGCGGGTGGATCAGGGGCTCGCCGCCAGCGATCGAGACCGAGTCCACCTTTCGCAGGGCGACAAAGGTCTTCATCTCATCGCGAATCTGGGAGAGGGTCTTGTGCGAGTTGGGTTCGTTCTTTGAGTAGCAACCCTCGCAGTAGATATTGCACTTCTTCGTGGGCTCGAGCCACGACAGGACGTTGTCGTTGAGGGTCCATGGCAGGCGGTAGTAGTCACGGGGATGCATGGGAACTCCAGGGGGCTCTCTGATCGAACGACGGTATTAACGACGCTCGGCAGCCGACAGCGGTCAAATGACCGATACCGCACCGTTGGCCCTTCGCGTCGGGGACGGTTCCAGGCGCCATTCCAGGTGCCAGGCATTTCCCGTTAGCATTTCCTGTGTACCGACCCGTCAGCGGCAGATCGGTCGCCTGCTGGCCCGCAGAAAAGTTCAATAGGCATTCATCGAGTCCCTACGCCAGATCCCGAGGCTCGAAGAGCAGGATCTGCTCTTCCTTCGCTCGGTCCAGGACGGCGCGTGTGAAACCCGCTCTGGAAAAGAGCGCGTAGTGGATCACGCCCGGTCGTTGCTTGAGGTCGGCGACGAGACGATGGGTCTTGTCATGCAAGGCTTCCAGGACCGGCACGCCCACCCGGTTCCGGCTCCACTTGCACTCTCCCATCAAGAGCGGCCCCTCGTCGGAGACCGCCACGACGTCTACTTCGGCGTCCTTCCGTACCGCTCGGGCAGCTCTCCTGCGGCGTTGAGGGCGCGCATGCGCTGGATGCAGACCTCCTCGAAGGACAGCGACAGGTGCTGGTCGAGCCAGGGCGCCACTTGGGAACGGTAGACCTGCGCGGGGTCTCCTGCCTCCAGTTGGCTCCTGTTGGGCAGAACGAAGCGAAACCAGAACCGGAGGAAGGGGTCCTGGAAGCGCTAGCGTCCGCGGCGGGCACCCGTCGTTCGAGCACGTGGAGGTGGACCCCAGCCGCGTTGGGTATCAAGTCCACGACGGCGAGCTTCTCAAGCGCCGTCGGTGGCGATGTTCGGTACCGGAGTTGAAAATGCTGACTAGCAATGCCTGGCACCTGCCAGGCCCTTGTCACGGGGCTAGAGTGCGGCGCCAGCGCCCGTCCCCTGGCTCCCACCTTCTGGAGAACCGATGATCAGCCTGACCCTGGCCGCGCTGCTGTTTGCTTGTGGCAGCGGCAAGTCCAGCTCGGACACTGCCGGCACGACAAGCGGCACGACCAGCACAGATTCCGGCGGCACGACAACCGACACGACAGCCGGTGATGCCGGGGCCACCGCTGGTACCGGATGTCACCGACGTCGCGGCCGAGCTCAGCCCCGACGTGGTCACGGTGGCGCGGGTGTCCTGGTCGACCGACACCGAGACCACCGGCTACGTCAGCTTTGGCGAGACCGATGCCTACGGACTGACCACCCCGATCTCCGACCTGGGCACTGACCACCAGCAGCTCCTGCTGGGGATGCCCGCCGACACCGTGGTCCACTACCAGGTACACGTCAGCGACGGCACCCTGCAAGGCGCCAGCGACGACCACACGGTGACCACTGGCAGCTTGCCCAGCGGCATGCCGACGATGACCGTGACCGGTGACCCGCCGACGCAGTGGGCCTACCAGGTCATCCCCACCCAGGGCACCACCTACGTCGTACTCATCGTGGACAACCAGGGGCGAACCGTCTGGTACGACCAGCTCCCGGCGAAAGGCAACCTGATGCGCGCCCTCATCACCCACGACCGCCAGCACATGGTCTACTGCCTGGCCGGTCCCCAGGACGCCTTGGAAGACGGCCAGATCGAGTGGGTCAGTCTGTGGGGGGATGAACGCATCACCGTCGACTTTCCCAACATCGACCACGACATGGCCGAGCTGCCCGACGGCACCATCGCCAGCATCGTCTCGACGGCCGCACCCGACGGCAGCCCCTACGCCGGTGCCACCGCCGACCGCATCGTCGAGTTGGCCCCCGATGGCACCCAGACCGATGTGTGGAACGCCTGGGAACAGCTCGACTTCGCCGGGCTGGGGCTGGAAGGCGCACACAGCCTGACCCACGGCAACGCCTTGGACTATGTCCCGAGCGAAGACGCCTACTACCTCTCCACCAAAGAACTTGGCACCATCTTCAAGATCGACCGCTCGACTGGCCAGACCCTGTGGGGTCTCAATGGCATGCTCAACGACTTCAGCTTCCCCAAGGGGACCGAACTCATCCAGCTCCAGCACCAGTTCGAGCTGGTGGACGGTGGCATCCTGATCTTCGACAACGGACCCCAAAGCCGAGGCTACTCGCGCGTAGTAGAGCTGAGCCTGGACACGACGGCGATGGCCGCAGATCAGGTGTGGGAGTACATCCGCGACCCCAGCATCTATGTCTTCGCCAAGGGGGATGTCCACCGCTTCGACGATGGCACGACCCAAGTCGTCTGGTCGTCCAGCGGCGAGATTCAGGATGTCAACCCGGACGGCAGCGTCTACTGGCAGCTCGACGCCGAGCTCGGGCAAGCGATCACCTTCGTCCAGGTGGTGGATGACCTCTATGCTCGCTAGCGCTGTTCGAACTGTTGGCGTTGCTAGCGTCGTTAGCCTGCTGCTGTCGGCATGTACGGGCGAACCCTCGGCCACGCAGGCAAGCGCACCGAGCACCGACACGAGCACCGACACGA
>JAADHA010000118.1 GCA_013152105.1 Oligoflexia bacterium
ATCAACACCGCGTCAGCGAGCGCGCTCGAAGCGCTCCCGGGGATCGGACCAGCCAAGGCCGCCGCGATCGTCACGGACCGCACGGACCACGGCCCCTTTTCGAGTTGCCAGGATCTCAGTCGCGTCACGGGGATCGGCGCGGCGACGGTGGCCAAGCTGGCTGGGCGCTGTGCTGCCAGCGCGGGCCAGTAGGCACGGGGGGGGCCACAACAGTCGACAGCCAGCCCCTCAGCGATAGCGCGAGAGGGCGTCCTGGACGACGCTGGCGACATCGGGCCGCGGGCCCGAGGCTGGGCTGGGAGGGAGCGCCGTCGGGGCGTCCTTCGGTCCATCTTGTGAGAGGCGCGCGCGCGCCGGATCACTGACCGGTCGGCCCTTCGCTGAGAGGGCTTGGACATCGGCGGGCGGGAGCGGACGAGCACCGCCGAGCTGCTGGGCGACCAAGGCGATCCGGGCGAGGTGCTCGACCAATTCCATGCGCAACAGCGCCTGTTCAAAGCTGCCACCGACCGTGATCACACCGTGGCGGTCGAGGACCAGGGCGTCGGCATGATGCAAGGCGGCGGCGATGTCGGCCAGGATCTGTGGGTCGCCGGGCGGTGCGTAGGGAATGACCGGCAGTGTCGCGCCCAGGGAGACGACCGGCTCGGCCATGAAGGGGTGTGGGATCGGGACCCCGGCGACCGCGAAGCCTGTGGCCGTGGGCGGGTGCGCGTGGATTACCACGCCGATGTCGGGCCGGGCCCGGTAGGCGGCGATGTGCAGCGCCAGCTCGCTGAAGCTGCGGCGCGTTCCCTGGAGGACCTGGCGCTGCGCGTCCGCCACGATCAGCCATTCGGGCTGGACGTCACCCTTGCTGACCGCGGTCGGCGTGCAGAGCATGCGCAGATCGGTTTCACCGAGATCATCCAGCCTGGCCGAGAGGTTGCCGTCGTGGTTGGCGACAAAGCCCCATTGGTGCAACCGGTGGCTGGCCGCCACGATCTCGCGGCGCAGAGTCTCAGTGTGCAGGGGCTTGGTGGGCAG
The DNA here is from genome assembly GCA_013152105.1 of Oligoflexia bacterium. Taxonomy (GTDB): domain Bacteria; phylum Myxococcota_A; class UBA796; order UBA796; family UBA2385; genus UBA2385. Next base: position 1,027 of record JAADHA010000118.1, read on the forward strand.
CGGCGTCATGGGCCAGGCAAGCTAACACAGCGTACACCGTGATAGGGCTTCTCAGCGGGCAAGTCCGGCCCGCACCGTGGAGGCCGATGTGCCCAAGTCCGTTGTAGTCATTGGTGGTGGCGTCTCTGGGCTGACGGCGGCCTACCATCTCGTCGAGCTGTGGCAGGCCAGACGCCTGGCCGATCCCCAGTCCGAGCCGCTGCACATCCAGCTCATCGCTCCCCTTGTCCCGACGCAAGACGCCAAGGCCGGTGGCCTGGGTGGCAAGGCCATGAGCCGCACCTACGACGGCCCGACCGATAATGAGGGACACCCGCGGCTGCCCTTCTACGGACCGATGATGCCCAAGAAGGGCACGGTCCCGCACGGCTACCACGTCATGTGGGCCTACCCGAACCTGCGACGTTTTCTAGGAGATGGCGCGGCTGATGAACCGTCGCCTGCCTTTGATGGCGGCCTGCTGCGCCCCAAGGGCGGTGCGCGCGCCTTGTCCGTGTTTCAGGGACTGATCGACGATCCGTCGCCAGGTGGGCCGGGCATCGCCCTGATGGGTCTGTCCGACCCGGACCACCCCGAGACCGCGACCCTGCCCGTCACCCAAGCCCTGTTTCGAATCAAGGACACTCCGCTGGGTGGTGTCTTCCTGCGGGCCTTCGCCACGGTCTTCGCGCACGTCGCGGACGGGGTTGACCCCTTCTTCTTCGCGGACCTCTTCTATGCCCACGAGGTCGATCTCGATATGCGGCTGGCCTTGATCGCCGCCAGCCTGCTCGCCCACACCACCGACCCCGAGAACGACCTGGTGGAGCGCGACGGCGAGCCGCTTCATCTGTGGGAGATCGAGTACGACGAGTGGCTGGACATGACGCTGGCGGCGTGGAGTTCGCCCTTGATCGACGCGCTTCGTGATCAGCCCCTGGCGGGGTGGCTGGCCGATCTGGATGCCCGTGGCTGGTTGCTCGAGGCCCAGGTCGAGGGCGATGACCGCCCGCACCTGCTGGATCGTCTGGCCCGCGCGCTGCTCCCCGCCGGACTCGAAGCCCGCTACGACGACTATCGCTTGGTGTTCTCCGAGACCGAGCGCGTCCTGCGGGGCGTGCCGGGCGCGGCGAAGCGCCTGGCCAGCGGGCAGTACAAGGTCAGCGGCAGCCTGCACTTCCGCTTCGGGCCCGACGCCACCTTCACCAGCCCCTACTCCTACGACGCGGCCAGCGCGGTGCGCTCTCTGGCCTTTGTCTTCACGTCCCCGCGCTCGGCGCGGATCTGGTCCGCCGATGGGGGCCAGATGAACCGGGTGTGGGTGCGCCTGTGGAAGCGCCTGAAAGACGCGGCCGCTGCCACGAACGGGGGCGTACAGCTCACGGTCATCCCGGGGCGCGTCACGGGCCTCGCCCGCGATGGCCAGGGCATGGCGGTGGAATGCACCCCCATCGTGGGTCACCCCTGGCACGCCCACAGCGACCTCTTGTGGCCCCATGTGCCTCGCCTCGACGCCTGGTACAGCGTCGGCGACAGCCCCCAGCGGATGGTCGCGGACGCCGTCATCACGGCCGTCGCGGCGCCCAGCCTCGAAGCGATCCTGCCCCAGGACGCGCCGCAGGCCCGCGCCGCGATTGTGCCGCTCAAGCCGCACCACAACACGACGCTCGAGATCGTGATCTGGCTGAAGGAACGGGTCGAGTACAGCACTTTCGCTCGCAAGGGCCTGGCCAATAGCAGCATCACCGGCCTGGAGGGTGGCTGGTGCCTGCTGGCCGACTACAGCCAGGGCCTGTGGTCCCCAGACATGCTGGCCGCCGAAGACCCCTTCGGTGACGGCGCCTTTGTGGGCTCCATCCTGGAGAGCTGCGGCGGCTTCGATGATCTCTTCGCCTGTCGCACTCGCGATGATGCCTACGGCTGGCCCGAGACGGTGAAGCAGGCCATCGCTGACCTGCTGGGGCGGCCCGAGTACTTCGACTTGCTTGATGAGCGCCCCTGGGCCTTCGACGAATCGGGGTGGCAGGGCCGCCGGGCTGGTGGCCAGTGGTCCCCACGGCACGCGGTCTCGGCCAGCGCGCACGACGACTGGTTTGTGGCCGGCCGTTGGCTGGCGTGGCAGTTCCTACGCCAGATCGCCCAGATCCAGTCACTCGGCCCCAGGGCCGTGCGCCAGTTCGCCGACGCCGCCCGTCTGCTGGACCCACGCAGCGTCGAACGCGCCGAGATCCTCGCTCCTCCGGCCACCCTGACCGACCAGATCCGCTACGTCGTGATGCGCAACGCCAAACCTCGCAACCGGATCTTCTCACCCAGCGCCGGAACCTGGCCCATACGCCCGGTCAGTGGTGTCCCCCTTCCCGGCCTCGACCGGGTCTTTCCGGCCGGGGACTGGACGCGCAACGGCCTGGATGTGATCTGCATGGAGGGCGCGACCCTCTCCGCCATGCGGGCCGCGCGGGGTGTCTACCGCACGCTCACGGGCCAACGTCCCCTCCCCTCGGTCCACGGGCCCATCCAGGTGATGCCGGACGCAAGCTGGTACGTGGGCCTGGACCCGCTGGCGCGTGGCGATGCCGACCGTGCAAGTGCCCTACACGCCCTCGGGGTACGGCACTGAGCCGGCCGGGCACCATGATCGGTGGGCGCTTCCGCGTGGTTCGCCCGCTGGGGGGCGGCGCCTCGGCCGAGGTGTTGCTGGCCTTGGACCTGACCAAGAATCAGCAGGTCGCCATCAAGCTCTTTCCCCGGTCCCGCGTGGTCGAGGATGAATTCCGGTGCGAGGCGTCCATCGCGATGCGCAACGCGCACGAGAACCTGGTCCGGCTGGTGGACGCTGGCGTACACCAGGGCCGGCCCTATCTGGCCCTGGAGTATGTCGATGGCATGAACGGTCGCGCGGTGATCTACCACGACACGCGCACCGTGGCCCTGGTGCTGGATGTCGTGCGGCAGGTCTTCGCGGCGCTGTGCGCCCTGCACCACGCGGGCTTGGTGCACGGCGATATCAAGCCCGAGAACGTGATCGTCCAGGGCAGCATGGTGCGAGTGGTCGACTTTGGTCGTACCCGCCTGGCCCACGTGCTGGCGGACGGTGGGGTCCACGCTGGTACCGCGCCGTATATGCACCCCAAGCTGTTCCAGGGACTGCCACCCTCACCGCGTACCGACTGCTTTGCGACCTGGGTGATGGCCCATGAGATGCTGACCGGCGAGCGCCCCTGGACGCGCGATCAGCTCATGCACGCCCCGCCAGATCGCCTGCCGGACCGGGTCGCCCTGCCGCGGGCCGATCTGGAGACGATGGTGCAAGCGGGTCTGTGCGGCCGACTTCCCGACGCCCGCTCGAGCTGGCTGGCCATCTCGCGCTTTCTCGCGGGAAAATATGATCTCCCCACCCCGCAGCCCCAGGCCCCACCGGTGCTACCGGCTCAGGTCAACGAGCTGCTGGACAAGGTGCGACAAACTCGAAGCTGCGCGGTGGTCGGCGATCCTCAGGCGACCCGCCCCCTGCTCGAGTCCCTGGATCGCGCGTGGCGGCGGGATGGCGGCAGCGTCGTGTGGGTGACGCCCGGCTGGGACAGCGATCTGCCGCTGGCCGACGCCCTCAGCATGGTGGCCGATGTCGCCGAGAGCCTGAGCGGCTCGCAGCTCGCGTCGATCGCCTTGGCGATGGGCCCGCTGGCCAGCGCGCTCACGTCGGTCGTTCCTGCCGCGCGGGCCTGGCTGGACGTGCCGACCGCCGGTCCTTCTGACCGACCCGAGCCCGAGCGCCTGGCGCTGGCCCTGCATCGCATGATCGGCGCCTGCCCATCGCCGCTCCTGATCCTGACGCGCACCTTTCATCGTGTGGACGGTGCCAGCCGACGCCTGCTGCGAGAGATGGTCACGACCGGACTGGCCAGCCTGGTCGGTGCGACTCCAGTCGACGCCGAGCATGGACTGGCGACGTCGCAGAGCACACCTCCCCTGCCCTGGCCTCATGGCGCCTTGCCCGAGGCGCAGCTCTCAAAGGCAGCGCGGAGCCTGCTCTTGCGGGCTCGTGTGTTGGACCTCGCCCTGGATCAGACCCTGGCCCAGGCGTGTGATCTGAGCGCAAAGCAGGTCACCGAGTTGGCCTGGGAGCTCGAGGCGGTGGGCCTGGCCTGGTGGACTGGAGACGCGGTCCTGCCGCGGCCGGGTCCCTTGCCCGGTCCCCAGGCCCAGCGCACCATCTTCACCCAGGCTGCGGCGCGCCTGGACGCCGCCCAGCAGCCGTGGCGAGTCGCCAGCTATGCCTTGCGAGGGGGTGATCAGACTCGCCTGGTCGAGGTCATCGACGCGGCCGTCGACGCGGCGGCCCGTCGTGCTCCGGCTGACGCGCTCGAGCTGCTCGCGGCGGACCCGCGCCCCCCCGTGGCGGCGCGGCTCCTCCGACACTTTCGCATCGCCCTGCAAGCCCGCGACCGATCAGCCGCGACCAAAGTGGTCGAGCGTCTCCGGGACACACCCGGGGTCTCGGCTGCGGACCTGGCCGAAGCACAGGGCGAACTGGCATTTCGAAGCGGAGACACGCTCAGCGCCATCGCGGCCTATGAACGCTGCGCCGCGGCGCTGGGCCGCCCGGTACCCCGCGGCCTGGCGGGGTGGTGCCATAATCTGTGGGCGTTCTGGCAGGTGTTTCGGGGGGTCTGTCCCACCCCTCGCCCCGACCCTCGGCTGGGCCGCGTGTTTGGCACCCTCTACGATCTGCACTTCAGTCACGACAACGCCTACCTGCCGCGCCTGCTTCGGATGTGGCTCAGGGCCGCCCCGACCGACACCCGCGCGCTGGCCACTGAAGCGCTGTGGCGGCAGCTTCTGGGTCGGGCTGCTCACGCCCACCGGATCGAGTCCGAGCTGGCCGAGCGGATCCACGAGGGGACCGATCCGGTCGGCGCCGCCATCATCCTGATGCATCGCGCCATGGCGCGGCTGCTTCGAGGCGAGACCGCGGCGGCCTACAGCGACGGGGTCGACGCCGCGACGCGATTGCTTCGGGTCGGCGACCCCTACCAGGCTGCTCTGGCCACGATGGTGCCAACGACATGCGCCATCCACATCGCCGACACCGGCAGCCTGGCTGGTGTGCAGCGAAGCCTGCTGCATCTGGTCGAGGAGACCGGAGATGAGCGGGCTGCCCGGTGGGCGGTCGGCCAGGACAGCATCATTCGCTGGCAGGGTGGGGACCACCAGGGGGCGCGGTCGCGGGCAT
>JAADHA010000120.1:0-1676 GCA_013152105.1 Oligoflexia bacterium
GGCCTCCACAGCCCCGATCATGATGGCCAGGCCCTTCAGCTGCTGGCTGGAGAACTCGGCCTCAGCGCGGGCCTGGGCCTCCGCCCTGGGCATCCCCTGGGCCTCCAGGTTGTCGGCCAGCTCCTTGACCCAGACCTCCTCCGCCCCGCTGTGGGGCCGGAAGGCCTCGTAGGCCAGCATGCCGCCCACGGCGCCAGCCTTCTCGCCCAGCCAGCGCATGGCCCGGGCCCGGAAGGTCTTGGCCGCCGCCTCCCGGGCCAGCTTGGCCGCCTGCTTCTCCGCGACCCCCTTGGCCAGCCTGGTGGAGAGCTCCTTGAAGGCCTTCTCTTCGAGCTCCATGGCCAGCCGCTTGGTCAACTGCCGGCCCACGGCCTCGCCAGCAGCCTTGCCCACCAGCCGGCCACCCGAGACCACCTTGCTCGGCGCCCCGCCCGGGACCACCCACGAAGCGAGACTGCCCACCGTCTCCGCCGTCCGCTCCCCGGAGGTGCTGAAGAGCTCCTGACCGGCCTCCGTCCGGCGCACCAGCGTCCCGGGGCCCCCGAGGCGAGTCAGCCCCAGGGACAGGCCACCGAGGAGGCCAGTCAGGAACGGCGAGGTGATGTCCGTCAGTTCCGCAGCCTGCTCCAGGCTCATCCCCGACAGGACCAGCTCGCGACGACGGGCGAAGGGGTCCGCGAAGAGGAAGGTCGGGATGGCCCCCTTGTCGTCCAGGACGAAGTCGGCCACGCCCGTCCCCCACTCGCCACGCCCATGCCAGAGGAGGCGCTTGAGCTGGATGTCGTGGACCCGCTCGTCGACATTCTTGTTGAGCTCCTGCCACTTCTTCTGGGCCTCCTTGTCACCCATCAGCGCCGCCCGGTAGATGGGCGCGTACTCCGGCAGGAGCGCCAGGACCGAGCCATCATCGTCCTCGTCCTTGGCGAGGATGAGGTACGGACCACTCCGAGCTACGGCCCGCTCCATGATCTGCTCGGTCGGCACCCGCCAGACCGGCAAGCCCTCCAGTTCGTCCACCTGCGCGAAGTCCCACTCGCCCGGCAGGAACTTCTTGGCGTCCTCGATGTCCCGCTGGATGGCGTCGTTCAGGAACTTGGAGGCGGGCGTCCCCAGGTCCAGCCCATACTGCCGGAACTGCTTGATGGTCGGCGCCACCTTGGCCATGAGGTCGCCCTCGTGGCCGATGACCGACGCCCCAAGAGCGCCACGGTAGATGAAGTCCAGCCAGCCAGTCGCCCGGCTCTCCAGCTCCTTCTGCCACTCCTGCTGGGCCCGCCACCGGCGCAGGGCATCCACCGCCCGCCGACGGTAGTCCACCTGCTCCTGCAGGGCCATGGCCTCGTCCTCAGGCCGCGGGCGAAAACCCGGAGCCTGCGGCTCCTGCCAGTACAGCGAGCCCTCAGGAGAGAAGCCGGGGACCTCAGGCATGGCTACCTCCAGCCACCACTTGGGACTTCCTGCTTGGCGGGCTCAGGCTCAGGCTCGGACTCCGGGCTGAGGTTCGGAGGAGGCGGCGGGAGAGCCGGAAGTTCGTCGAGAGGCGTCTGCATGGCCGCCTCGACATCCGGCTCAAGGTCAGAGTAAGCCGACTCCAGTTCAGCGTCAAGGCGCTCACGAATGCGCTCCAGAATCGGCGTCAGTTGCTCGTCCTCGCCGATAGCCGCCTGGACGCCGGC
>JAADHA010000120.1:1711-13833 GCA_013152105.1 Oligoflexia bacterium
TGGCTCGCCTCCATGTCGAGGAGGAAGCTCAGGTCCCGGGCCAGCCGCTGCCGAGCCTGCTGGGCCGGGCTGACGGACAGGTTCGGGTCCGGACGCCACCCAGGCTCCAGCTCCCGAAGCCGGGCGAACACGGCCTCGTCCGGCATCATGCCGGCCTGGACATCCTGGATCTCCGTGCTCATCTGCCTCATCTTCTCGACGATGACCGGGTTGACGCTCGTCTTCTTGAGCATCTGCGAGAGGACGCCCCCCAGCGTGTTGATGATGGCCGTCCTCGTCATCGTCTTGTCGTAGGCCGCGCTCTTCTGCTGCGCCTGCCGGCGGGCGTAGAAGTCCTCGTAGACCTGCTTCGCCAGTTCAAAAGCCCGCTGGCGGCGCTTCTGGTCAGCCTCGAAGGACTGCTGCTCGCGGAGGACTGCCAGGTCCGCGTCCTTCTTCGCCAGCAGTTCCTCCATCGCCCACTTGTGCTTCTGCTCGGCCAGCTTGGCAGCAGCCCTCGACTGCTCGCGAGCACGCTGGGTCTCCATCTGCTGGCCCATGATGAAGCGCATGTCCGCCCGGGCCATGGCCTCCCTCTGAAGGTCCAGGGCCTGCCGGGAACGACTGGCGTTGGCCAGCATCTCGTGGCCAATCGCCAGTTGCTCAGCAGCCGACGGGCGCCGCTGGGCCTGCGCCACCATGTCCCACGGCTTCATCTGCGCCATGAACATGGCGTCTGCCGTGCGCGTACGAGGGTTGACCTTGATCACCATTGGTTGCCTCCAAGCATCGAGATGGCGTAGGTCAGGAATGGGTTGAAGCCCACCACTCCGAGCGGACGCGGAACGAACCCGCCCTGGAAGAAGCTCGCCCAGAAGTTGCCCGGCATCGCCATGGGCTGCGGCTGCTGCGCCGACTGCAGCTGGTGCGCCGGCTGCGGCTGCTGCCCTCCTTGAGGCTGCCGGGCCGACGGCCTGGACATGCGACCAGTCAGACTGGCCAGCTCCATCGACTGCGCCTGCGGACTGCCGAGCAGCATCCTACTTCCTCCCGAAGAACATCGCCATCGGGTTGAACATGAACGGCATGCCCATCCCCATGGGCGCGTAGGCTACTGCCGGCTGCGGCTGCTGGAACATCTGGTACAGCGAAGCCGCCGAGGCCAGGCCCAGGGCCGGCATGCCCGAGAACAGACCCGAAGCAAGCTGACCGCCAATCGACGCACCGCCCAGCACACCGCCAGGCAGAGTGCCAGCGCCACCAAGCACAGCACCAGCGCCAGCGCCGACCAGCGTGCCAAGGATGCGCCCCTGGGCCTCCTTGCGCATGCCCTGCCGAAGCGAGTAGGCGCTCCGGCTGCCATGCTCGAAGGCCAGCCGCTGACGATAGAGGTCCGACCGCAGCTGCTCGATGTCGCCCTTGGCCTGGCGGTACTGCTCCTCGCGCTGAGCGCCCACCTGGAAGCGCCGGAGTTCCTGCTGGCCCCGGGCAGCGGAGATCTGGCCTGCCGCCGACAGGTCGGCCAGGAAGTTCTGCCGAGCCGCGAAAGCACGACCCAGGCCCTTCGCAGCCGCCGACTCCTGGATCTTCTTCTTCGTCCCGCGAAGGCCGGACTTGACACTCTCGGCGAAGGCGCTGACCGCCTTGCTGGCGTAACTCGGCGCGATGAGTTCGCGCAGGTACGGGTTGTTGTACCACGCATCCAGTTCCTCACGCAGGTCACGAACCAGACGCAGGTCCTCCCGCCGCAGTTGGGCAAGGTACTGCTGGTCAATCGCTCGCTGCCACCGAGCGTCGTTGTACCCGCGCCCAAACATCGAGCGCACACTGCGCGTGATGCTCTTGAAGAGTCCCATCAGATCCTCCGAAGGGCCTTCTGGATGGCCAGTTCCATCTCCTCAGTACCACCGCCGACCGCCGGCACATAGCGACCGGCAAAGACCATCTGCAGGGCCACCTGGATGTCCGGCCCTGCCGGCGGAATCAGCGGCACCCGCTGACCCGCTTGCAGCATCAGCCGCCGCAGCCGGGGCTGCCAACCCTCGTACCCGACACCGACCCTAACGACCTGGACCACTTCTCCGTTCCCCGACCGTGTAGTCGTACAGGACGAAGGGCTGGCGGCTCCGGAACTCCAGCCGCAGGAACTTCCCGCGAGGGACTTCCTTGTAGAGCGGAATCTGCGCCCAGCCCGTGTGCATGTCCACCTGGGCGACATCGTACCGAGTGGTCTCGTCGAAGTCCACCCAGGCGTACACCTTGAGGACACCGCCCACGATGGGTTCGAAAGTCAGGTGAAGGTGCCCCCACAGATGCTTCTCTTCCTGCGGGCCCCAGGGGATGAAGCCCGTCCGGAACCAGCGTTCCACGGCCCCGACCTCCCACCGGGCGTTGGCCGCCGGCGTGAAGGGCAGAGGCTCATCAAGGTAGAAGGTGCTCGCGTCGTTGCTGCGAATGCGCGCCGTCGCCACCTCGCCGTCGTCGTTGACGACCTCCAGGATCTCGCCTCGGTGGCCATCCTGGATGGTGTCGAGGGAAGACGAGGTGGTGACCACCTTGGTTTGGCTAGAGCCAGCGGCTACAGCGCCAGCTACATCACCGAACCCGTCTCTCGGTCCGTCCCGCTCACCGGAGTCCAGACGCCATACGAATCCAAGGTGATCACCACCCCAAAGCTCCGTTGTCCCATCAGGGGCTCGCATCACCAGCAGTGACGCCAGTTCGGGGCCATCCGACACCGTCCACACATGCGGACCCTGGTCGACCGAGACCCCGACATTCAGGTCCAGGGCCAGCCGCGTGCGCGCCCGGGAGTCCGACGCGCGCTTGACCAGCCAGATGACCTGGCCACGCTCCCGCCAGTGGACGCCGGTGATGTCCCCGAAGAAGTCCGGGTCCAGCTGTGCCCAGGTCCCCAGCGGGCGCTGGATGTTCTTGGAGTAGAGGTAGTCCGCCGTGCCGTTGAAGCCGTAGATGCCGTTCTCGGCAGGGCGGAACAGCGACCTCCTCGCAGAGACCACGCCACGCGGGCTCAGGCAGCCGGCATCCGTCTCGACGATGCTCACCGTGAAGCCGGCGCCCGTGTCCGTCGCCACGAAGAGGGCCTCGTCCAGGAAGAAGACGACCTGGCCGAAGATGGTGGCGATGGCCTTGACATTGGACCCACGAGGAGAATCCAGGGGGATGAGATTCGTCGCCGGAATGTACTCGGGCGTGAAGGCCTCCGAGTAGAGCACACCAGCAGACCCCTCCTCCCGGCGTACATCGTTCTTCGCAATGAAGAAGCGATCTTGCGTGGCCGCCGCCACATTGTAGAAGGGCGGAAAGCCATTCGACGACGGCATCGTCGGCTGACTGACAAGGACCGAGTCCTTGATGTCGATGACCACAGAAGTAGCCTCATTGTCCTTCAGCTCGGCAGCGAGGTAGAAGGTCGAGCCGTTGGCAGCCGTCTTGTAGATGCGCCGGTAGATGCGCTTCCGGGTGTCGGTGGAGATGGGGATGCCGCGGAGGACGAACCAGTTCTCGCTGGGAATCTCCGCCGGCTTGGGGTCCCGCAGTTCGTAGGAGGCCTCCGGGCCCGGGTCGCTCTCGATGCCCGTGTCCGGGTCGTAGAAGGTCACCCGGAACCGGTGGAGCCCGACCTGGACCGGCAGGGCATCGATGGTCTCCACCGTCGCGTCGATGGGCGAGGTGACGAACTTGTCCTCCAGGGTCGTGCCCTGGCCCTCGTTGATGTTGTAGACCCAGTCCGCCGTCTGGTGCTCGGTCGTCCCGGAAGCCGCCGACAGGGCGCCACCCGCCGTCTCGTAGGTGAGGTCGTTCGGCTTCGCCTTCATGATGTGCGAGTGGCTCGCCGACGGCCCCGAGATGTTGGTGATGTGCGTCGTGTCGCGGTTGTCGTCATTGGCCGCCCGGACCTCCGCGATGAGCCCCTCGAACGGGTGGTAGGTCTTGTCCAGGAGGCAGATGTCGCTGTAGCCGATGAGGATGTCCCCGGGGCTGTCGTCCGGACGGTCCGTGTCGTCCAGGTCCCCCGAGGTGGTCAGGGTCGTGCCCGGCGTGTTGTAGATGTGCAGGCCCGAACCCGTCGACCCGCTCTCACCGATGAGGCGAATCTGGTCCTCCCGCGAGCCGGCAGCCGCCCCAAAGGAGATGACGACGAAGATGAACCACCACTTGCTCGTGTCGTCGATGGGGTACTCGCCACCGCCGCCGCCCGGGGCCGTCTCGAAGTACTTGATGCCGCCCTTCTCGACATCCCACCAGGCGACGCGGACCTTGAGAGCCGTCCCATCGGCGTTGGGGATGAGCTCGATCCAGTAGTTCCCCGACTGCTGGCCGAAGTTCTTCCCCATCAGGACCATCTTCTTGTCCAGGCGCGCCGGCTTGATCCAGAACCACCACATGCCCGTGTCGCGGTGGTCGCCGGTCGTCTCGTCCGGCTTGTTCGTCCCGAAGAGGTTGAAGCCGCGGCCTGCCGTGTAGGGGATGCGGATGTAGTGGTTACCCGTCAGCCGCAGCGAGCCGTTGGACTCGGCGTTGTCGGCGTCGTTGGTCCCGGCGTACTGCGGAGCGTCCGAGTCCCAGATGGGCGTCTGGTTGTACTCGATCTCGGGCGCGTAACTCGGCGGGACGATACCCATCCGCCGCGACGATTCGCCGTCGTAGACCTGGGGCGCGCCCTGGCCGGTGGAGATGTAGAGCTTCTCGTTGAAGTTCTCCAGCGACGGCGGCTGGCCATCCAGGGCCTTGCCGAGGTTGTGGGCCACCAGGACGAACGGATGGCTCTTGATGGTGGCGTAGCCACCAACCGTCCCGGCGTTGGCCAGGCGCGCGTCCTCGCCCTCGGTCATGGCGAGGAGGAGCCGCGTCTCGGTGGAAGCGGTGACCCGCGTGCTCGGGGGGCGATAGTCGGTCGTGTGGAAGGCCGAGGTGCTGGAGGCGTTCGAGACGACCTCGATGTCGGTCATGGTGCCGTTGAACGGCTTGTAGTCCGACCGCAGGTTCTCCGGCACATCGCCGATGAGCAGGTCGTCACTCGTAGCCGGCAGGCTCACACCACCAGAGCCGAGGTTGGTGAAACTGGTCGCCTCCTCGACCCCGTCGATGAAGAGCTTGAAGCCGGGCACCGTACAGAACTCCAGGTAGTGCCAAGCGCCCTTCTTGATGGGAGCCCGGTCCGTCTGGTACAGACGCCCGTTGCCCCCGTCCATGAAGAGCGCCTTCAGCCGGCCACCCTCCACATAGACGAGGAAGTTGATGTTCTGCGAGTTCGACCAGTCGGACATGCAGAACAGCGTCCGCTTGGCCGTCGTGTCGCCGAACTTGAACCAGCCACGGCAAGCGAAGTAGGTCGTCGACGACTGGCCGGCCAGGTAGGACGAGTCGAAGGGCACCTGGACCACATCGGTCTCCCCGACGAAGGCCAGGGCCCCCAGGACACCCGTGTCGTAGGGGGACTCCTTCCGCCAGCGCGTGTCGACCTTGTAGGCACAGGCCTCGTGCTGGAGGATGGCCTCCGGCGCATAGCCGTGCCGCTCGAAGCGCGCCATCGCCCGGATGGGGTTGGGCTTGTTCGACGCGACGACACCCTCGGTGTAGTACGGCAGGACCAGTTCCGGGCAGGACGAGTCCTCGTACGGGTCCGTGCAGTAGTAGAGCGGAATGCCCGCCGGCGATTTGTCCTCCAGCAGCCGCAGCATGCTCACCTGGCTGCCGTTGGTCTCCACCGCGTCGCCGGCAGCGTCCGGTACCGGCTTGGTAGCGATGTCGTCGAAGCGCCTCAGGTTCGCCGTACCCTGGAGCTGCTGGCGCACCGTCGGCGCATCGAAGTACCAGTAGCCACCGAGGCGCGTGACCTGCAGCTTGCCGTCACTCAGGGTGCGCCCCTCGTAGGCATGCGACAGCGTGAGGGTCGACCCCGAGATGTTGTCGATGTGGTAGAACTTGGTCTGCTTCTCAAGCGTCTCCCTCTCCGGGTTCCAGACCTCGACCTCGTCGCTGGTTACGAGGAAGGAGTCGATGAAAGTGTTGTCCAGGGACCCATTGGCCTGGACGGTCGTGGAACCCGAGGTGAAGTCGCCCGAGGCGGCGCCAATGTTCTCGACGATGAGCTCTGGATCGAGGACCTTTTCCCAGCGCTGCTGAACCTCGTTGCTGTCGAGCCAGGTGATCCAGATGCGCACCTCCTCCACGAGGAGGGGAATCGGCTTCTGGCCACTGGCCGAGTTGAAGCGCGACCAAGGCGTCTGGTCGTGTAGTCCGCCGTGCAGCCGATGCGCAGCCGGACGGCGTCGTCCATGCCGTTGCCCGAGGGCAGGAGCGTGGTCGAGTCCTTGACCGCTCCGTCCTCGTAGAGGCTGATGTCCACCGCAGTGGGCGTGATCTTGATGTGGCCCTCCCACATGTGGACGATGCCCGGCGTGACCGTGTCGCCCGTGAGCGCCGTCAGGCCACTGCGGTAGTAGGTCTGGAAGCGGATGCGACCGTCCGTCGTGAGGCCCAGGGCGATGGTCGGGCGGTCCCGGCCCTGGTTGCCAGCGAGTTCCGCGAAGCGGACCGCCGAACTGCCCGCCCAGGACTGGTCCAGAACAGCGCAGCGCACCGACAGGCCCACCTTGACCTCGCTCAGCGTGCCCGCGTCCGCCTTATGGTTGAACGGAAGAAACTCCTCGCTGAAGAGGTCGCGCCAGCGCAGGTCCGCCTGCAGGAAGGAGGTGTGGCCGTCCAGGAAGATGGCGCCATCCGCCGCCTTCTTGCCCTCCGTCACGACGATGGCCGAGGGGCCCATGTAGCCGTCGTTCGACCAGCGCGAACGGTCACGCACCACCCGCCCGTAGCCATCGTCCAGGGGCCACCAGCCCTGGAGGTTGTCCTCGTAGGTGTGGCCCACCGGGTCCAGCACCTCGGAGGAGTAGCGCGTCACATCCTCGTCACTCGCCGAGAGGGCCGCATCCCAGAGCCGGACATCCTGGAGCGTGACCTTGGCCGCCTGGGTGTGCCAAGGACTGCCGTAGAGGCCGGCGCCCCCCAGGTAGATGGGCGCGTTGACCGCCTGGATGGGCCGCGACGAGCCGATGTAGAGCTGGATGGTCTCCTGGAAGACATTGTCCACATAGAGGTCCACCTCCTGCGGACTGTTCGTCAGCCGGAAGACCAGCCGGATGTGGTACGGCGTGCGGAGATGGAGCTTCCGCGAGAAGCTCTTGACCTGGTTGAAGCCGACCGTGGAGTCCCGCCACGCGAACTGGATCAGCGAGTCGTTCCCCGAGGAGGTCGAGCTGATGAGGTTGACCTCCCAGGAGAGCAGGCCACTCGTGTACGGGGCTCCATGGCAGACCAGCGTCCGCGAGTCACTCGTGTCGTCCGGGTGCTCGTGGATGTACAGGAAGAACTCCAGCGTGAAGTCCTTCGGCGTCGCGATGAGGTTGTAGTAGCGGTCGTTGGCCGGGATGCAGACATACCCGCCCGAACCGTCCTTGAAGGTCCGCTTGCCGAAACGCATGCCCGTGGCCTTGAGGCCAGAGCGCGTCACCTTCACCGACCCTTGGCCGCCCTCCAGGGCGTAGCGGTTGTGCTCCACCCGGTTCATGGCAGACGCCTCGTCCGGGCGGAGCAGCCGCGGGTCCACAGAGTCGTGCAGGCCGCCCGCGATGGGGAAGACGCGGCTCTTGGCCTCTACCCTAGCCATCAGGGCATCGTCGCCGGCACCAGGGACTTCTGCAGGAACGGGACGAGGATGAGGATGCGGGCAGCGCCGCTCGTGTCACCCGTGACCTCCGCCACCAGACCCTCCCGGAAGCGGAAGTTCACCGGGTACGCGAAGCCGGTCAGGCTGTTGCCAGCCGCGCTCCCCAGGCCGATCTCGATGTACCGCTTGTTGGTCAGCGCCGACGCCGAGTTCGAGTCGACCAGCTTCAGCTTGGCCCCGGAGGTGCCCGTCGCCATGACGATGACATGGGCGACATTCCCCTCCCAGAGCTCGTTGGCCTGACCGAAGATCAGCGTCGCCGAGAGGTTGCCCTCGATGTAATAGGACCCCTCAGCGTCGGCGATCTGACTGTTGCCCGCCCCGTAGGAAGTGACGGAAGAGCGGGGAGTGAAGCCCTTCATTAGTAGTAGTCCTCTTCGTTCAGACTGACGATGAAGCGAGGCATCTGCACCTGACGGGTCGTCAGCGTGCGCTCCAGGTCCTCCCAACGCTCCCGCCGTTCATCCATGAGCAGGGAGGCTGCGTTGGTGTTCTCCTCGATGCGGGCCCCGTCGAGCGCCGTCTCGTAGGCGATGAGGCCGTGCGCCCGGGCTGGGATGGCCGGCACCGAGGAGATGATGCTGTCCGAATCCGGCGCCGTGCTCAGCGACGACACCAGCGTCAGCGTGCGCGTCGAACCGTCGTAGGACTCCACCTCGAAGGTCTGGCCGGCGCCCGTGCCCGAGACGACCTCGAAGACCGCCCCGTCGTAGTAGCCATCCACCGCCAGGATCTTGCCGTGCTCGTCATACGGCTCCGGCGGCATGACGACCGACGAGACCGTGGCACTGGTCGGCTTGAAGACCACCAGCTCCGAGGGCGCCCGGTAGAACCAGACCCGGACCGTCTTGGGGTAGGACAGCCCCGTAGCCCACTGGGTGTCGATGACGAGACGGTTCCGACGCAGCCACCAGACATAGCCGTTGAAGCCGATGTAGCCCGGGTATTGGGCCTGGACCTGGTCGATGGGCCAGGCGGTGTAGGACAGCCGCTTGCCCGCGTCGTCCAGGAACTCCACCAGCTTGATGGCCTCCACATAGGGCGGCAGGTCGAAGGCCGTCTCCGTCGAGGTCGACGACGGGTCCGTCCAGGTGAAGTCCTTCTTGACGAGGTTGAACCCAAGGTCCATGGCCGACAGCCGACCATAGACCTTCTCATAGGCCCGCTGGAGGTGTTCGATCATCTCCGCGTCTCCACCCCACACCTGGACGCCCTTGGCGCTCAGGAGCCGGCGCGTGTAGGCGAGGAGCTCGAAGACATTCATTCGTCCATCCCCAGCAGGATCCGCTTCTTCTGCGCCCGCGTCAGGTCACGCTCAGCCATGCGCTGGGTGTCCTTGGCCATGTGCTTGCGCAGGCGCTCGACATCCTTGGGGTTACGCCCGTCGACGCCAAGCCGACGGGCGGCGTCCACCCAATCGCGGAAACGGGCGAAGCGGTCGCCGACCCCGGCGCGCCTCGCCCGCTCCCGAACTTCCTCGTTGTGCGCCCGCTTCCACCGCAGGAAGCTCATCATCCGCTCCTCGTGGTTGTTGCCACGGAACCTCGACAGGTCGTAGGTCCGCAGGTACTCCACGATGCGCATGTCCGGGTCCCGGTAGGTGCCATCCGGGTTCTCGATGGTC
Source organism: Oligoflexia bacterium (assembly GCA_013152105.1). Classification (GTDB taxonomy): domain Bacteria; phylum Myxococcota_A; class UBA796; order UBA796; family UBA2385; genus UBA2385. The sequence goes on from JAADHA010000120.1 coordinate 11,068, forward strand.
ATCACCCACACATACTTGCCGAAGGCGTTGGGGATGAACCGGACGAGCTCCCAGCGCTGGATCTCGTTGTTCCACAGGAACTCCAGGTGACGGTCGATGCGCTTGACCGCCGCCTTGACACCGTCCGGGACCACACGCATCAGGGGGTACCTCCGAGGGCCGTGATGAGGGCGTCGCGGATGGTCGTAGCGGACTCGTTGCAGGGCACGGACCCGCCCCCCTGGAAGTAGAGGATCGACTGCGTCGCATCGTCCGGGTCCTCCTCGATGCGAGTGAGGTTCTCCAGGGCGATGTACAGGGTCCTCCCGTCCGGGAAGGACGAGGTCCGCATGGTGTTGGTCGTGACGGAGGCCTTGATGTCCGCCGCCGTCTCGTCGTAGGTGTGGACGGTCCCGTCGCGCAGGAGGACCTGCGCCTGGGCGCCCGAGACACCTTCGAGCTCCCAGACGGCGCAGACATACTCCTCGTCGAAGTAGCCAGTCCCGCCGCCGGGCTCGCTGAGAGTCACGATGCCGGTGTTCACCGGAAGGGGCATGGCTCAGTCCTCCTAGTCCACGAAGGGCGGTCCGAACTGGAAGTAGAACTTGTCGCCGCCCGCCAGCGAGGTGTGCTGGAAGCAGGGCGGGTCCGCGATGATCGTGAAGTCCGCCACGCTGACCGAGGTGTTCCGCATGGCGTTCTTGATGGTGTTCAGGTCGCTGCCGCCGGCCTGCTGGATGCCCTTGGAGTCGGCCTTCTTGATGTGCATGGGCAGGCCCACACGCGCCTGACCAGCCGCGATGCAAGGAGCGATGTTCATCTTGTCACCCGCCCCCACACCGGAGATGGCCAGGATTTCGATGGACCCGACATGCATGAAGACCTTCTGGCCGTAGGTCGTGTTGGAGCCGCCAGCCGTGACCGCACAGGTGATGTCGTCGTGGATGGGCTGCCGGAACTGGTCCAGGCCGCGCACCCGCACCTTCACACTCGCCGTGTTGTCGGAGTCGATGACATTCACCTGCATGTTCAGGGCCGGCATCACCCAGTGGTTCGTCGGGACGATGATCGACCCGGCCTGGACGGTCGTCAGGTCCTTGGACCCGACGATGTAGCCCGCCCCGTACCACGGGATGGCCACCGACCACATCCGCAGACCAGCCGTCAGCGAGTCGCCGAAGTCGGAGTTCTTGCGCTTGAGCATGTCTCTCTCCAGGCTGCGGGGCCGGGGGCGCAAAGCCCCCTAGCCCCTACTCACATCAGGCGGTGAACTGGTCCACGCGGTACGGCTCCTGCAGGCCTCGGATCACACCGTGGACATTCCGCCGCGGCGTGCCGAAGTTGCTGTAGAAGAGCAGCGTCGCCTCCCAGCCCATCTGGTCCGGCAGCCGACTGAACATGTTGTCGCGGTCCATCCAGTAGAAGCCGCCCTGGTTGTAGCAGTAGAGCTCACTCATGGTGAGCATCCACCAGTGGCCAGGGAGACAGTCCTTGTCGACCAGGATGGGCCGGCCAGCGAAGGTCAGCGCGGTGTAGCCACCCGCCAGGACCGTGGTGTTCGGGAAGCGCTTCTCAGGCGAGAGCACCTCCACGCCGTAGTAGTTCTCCAGCGCGTAGGTCGTGTAGTGCGCCAGCGACTGGTTGGCCGCCTGACCACCACGACGGCGGATCAGCGACTGCATCTGGTGGAGGATGGCGTCGTTGAGCGGCACCGGCGAGGAGGTGAAGTCCATCACCGCCGAAGCCCACCGCTCGTTCCCAGCGTCGGACGGGTCGATGTTCGCCACGGCGCTGGAGTCGTCCACCCAAGCCAGCAGCCCCTGGACCTCAGCGTTCCAGGCGTCCTGGTCGCTGTTGCCCGAGGTGAGACCGGTCTTCGAGGCCTTCACCAGGAAGTCGCTGGCGGTCGTCCCGGACGGCGCCGAGTCCACGGTCACCGTGTTGGGCGTCGCCGAGTAGTCGATGGCCGTGATCTTGCAGGTCCCCCGGAAGGTCCCCGAGGAACTGTAGACGGCCACGACATCGTTGACCTCCAGGAACTTGGCCCCATCCGGGTCCACCGAGGCCGAGGGCCAGCACTGCTGACCACCAGGGTTGTAGACGCTCAGGGTGTTGCCCGAGACCGCGGAGAGCTGGCACAGCTTGCCAGAACCATCCCCGCTGATGTGCTGACGGTTGAGGTCGTTCGCCAGGTCCAGGGTGAGACCCTTCATCTCCACCTCCAGGGCGGATTCGAAGGCCCCCTCACTGGTCGCCGAGGCCTGAATGGCCGGCTCGGTGATGGCGAAGCGACCGGTGTTGAACCGCATCGTGATCTGGCCAGCGATGCGGTTGCCGGATCCGTCCACGGCAGTGCCCTGGAAGGCCGGCTCGGGAAGCTTGTCGAGCTCACCACGAGCCCCCACAGCGTTCCGGTTGCCCTGGAGGATGACCGGCACAACGGCATACTTGCCGCGGACCTCCTTCCCAGACCGCCGCACCCGACCGAAGAACTCGGCGTTGCGGTTGATCTGGTCCGTCAGCCCGTGGACCGTGTAGTCCTCCTTCAGGTAGCCCTGGATCGCCGCGAGGACGGTGGCAGCGCTCAGGTCGAGTGCCATTACTGCCTACTCCTTTCCTCTTGAGCTTGGCGTACGGAGTCGAGCGCCCGCCGCAGACGGTGGGAGAACATCCCCGAGTCGAAGAAGCCACCCGGGAGCTGGCTCGGAGGCGGGGGCTGCGGCTCGCCGACGATGGCGGCCTGCCCCGGAGGCGGCGGCACAGACGGCGTCTGGCTCATCTCCTCCA
>JAADHA010000330.1 GCA_013152105.1 Oligoflexia bacterium
CCTGCCGCTACCTGCTGGGACGGCGCGGCCTGCACACCGCCGTCTGGACCCGCCTTCCCCTGGCTGGCTACAAATTCAGCCCCGGCCTGCGGCGCCGGATGCGTCGGGTCCGGCGGGATTTCGATGTGTCTTTCTCGGACCTGGGGCCGACCCAGGAACACGAAGCCCTGTACCACGCCTATGTCGATCACGTGGGTGGCGACCGGGCGGGCAGCCTGCACGATGTGTTGTTCGACGACGACGATGATGACGAGCTGTCGGGACTGTTCCGCAGCCGGCAAGTACAGATTCGCGCCGATGGTCGGCTGGTGGCCTATAGCTTCTTCGACCAGGGAAGGGACAGCCTGCAGAGCGTGATTGGCGTGTACGACCCTGCGTTTTCAAAGTACGGCCTGGGTATCGGAACGCTGTTGGAAGAGATCCAGTTTGGCCTGGACCAGGACTTCCGTTTTCACTACGCGGGCTACATCGTCCCGGGGGTCTCCGCTTTCGAGTACAAGCGAAAGGTCGGACCTCTACAGTATTACGACCCGGACAACCACCAGTGGCGGATGTTGTCCACGCTCGACCCGAACACGCTGCCAGCGGTCCGGCTGAGGGTGGGACTGCAACAGGTCTCGAAGTGCCTGGAGCAGCTCGGCATCACCTACCGCCTGCGGTGCTATCCGCCGTACCGGGTCGTCTACATGAACGACCTGCAGGACCGCTGCATGTCGGCGCCGCTCTTCGTCGAGTGCGGGCGAGCGGCGGGCGATGATGTCAGCCTGGTCGTCACCTTTGACCCGGGCACCGAAGCCTGGACGGTCGAGGCCTACCAGCGCAGCCGCGACCTCTCCGAATTGCTGGCGGACGCGCCGGCCCCAGATGATGGCCCCAAGGCGGACCTCAGCCTGTTGGTGCGCCTGGACCGGGCCGGGGTGACGACCACCGCCAGCCAGGCAGCGGCCTGGGTGGCGCGGGCGCGCAGACGCGGCCCCTGGCACGGGGTCGATCCCGACTGAACGCTCAGTCGGTGGACCCTGTGGACAGGATCTCGCCCAGCGTGTCCACCACGCGACCCAGCTCCTCGCGAGTCAGCGAGAAAGGCTGGGGCTGGCGCCCGCCCTCGGCCTTGCGGCGCTGCCGGCTCAAGTCGGCCCCACCCTCGTCCAGGTCGACCTGGAAGAAGCGTCCGCCGCGCATGTCCTCGGGGCGGGTGCGCAGGACGGCACCGCCTAGACCGGGCGCGACCTCGACCGTATCCAGGCGTTCTCCCTGGGGACGCAGCTCGGTTGCGATGGCCTGGGCCCGCCTCTCGATGTCTCCGGGTCGTCCTTGCACCCGCAGACGGTTCACCACCACGCCGATCGGTCCCACCCGGGACGCGTCGATTCGTGCGGACCAGCCGTCACCGGCCACGGCGATCTTGCCGCCCTGTGGGGCCGCGTCCAGGGCCTGGTCCAGATCGTGCCTACCGCTCAAGTCTTCTCCTGTTTGGGGCCTGCTTTGGTGAGCTTCTCGATGGTGAAGTGGTCCCCATCATGGTGGAGGATCACGTCGCCGTCGTCGACGCGTGTGCGCAGGTGGGCCCCGCGGCCCCAGATCTGAGCCACGCTGCCCAGCGCTTGCTTGGCCCACTGAAGCTGCAAGTCCACGCCCTCGTGGTGGTGGGTCAGCTCGAGCTCGCCGTGGTTGCCATGGTTGGCGTCGGTGACCTCGATCCGCGGGTTTCCCCGAGTCGCCAGCATCAACAACAGCTTGTGCTTCACGTCCGCGAACTCGCGGCTGTCTACGACGAAGTGGTGGGCGGTTTTGTCATATTCATAGGTGAAGATGCCCTGCTCGCGAACGAAGTGTTCGGTCAGGAACTCGTCGACGAAGGTCACGTCGTTGTGGGTCTTGCGGACCTCGAAGATCTTCTGGCGACCCAGGCCGGCGCCGGTGTCCCAGTCCCGCTTGACGGCCACGTCTTTGCAGTCCAGCCAGTCCTTGCCGAAGCGACCCTTGTTCCAGCGGTCCTCGATGTCGCGGTACAGCTCGAGCCCCAGCTTGTAGGGGTTGAGCTGGCCGGGCCGCATGGACACGGTGCCGCTGTGGTGGTCGGCGTAGTCGATGACTTCGGCGTCCGTCAGCAGGTCTCGGGTCATCATGGTGGTGTGCCAGTAGCAGGCCCAGCCCTCGTTCATGATCTTGGTCTGGCCCTGGGGCGCGAAGTACATGGCTTCGTCGCGGATGATCGACAGGATATCGCTCTGCCAGGGCTTCATGCGGCCGTGCTTGAGCAGAAAGCCCAGCACGTCCCGCACGGGTTCCACTGGGAAGTGGGTCTGCTGTTGCTGACGGTCGACCTGGCGCTGTCGCTGCTGTTCCAGAAACTCTGGAGGATTGATATACTTGTCCATGTACTGCTTGGCCGGCATCTTGGCGGGGCCAGAGGTCTGGCGGTCGGCCTCGCGCTGGCGCTCGATCTCGCTGCGTTCGCGGCGGATGTGGGGCAGGTAGGGATCGATCAGGTTCTCCAGAGACAGGCACATGTCGATGAAGTGCTCGACGGTGTCTTGTCCCTGGGCGTTGATGTGACGCCGCACGCGGGTGGCGTGGTTCGCCATCTGGTCGAGCATCCGGCGGTTGGTGTGGGCAAACCAGGCGTTGTTGGTGAAGAAGTCGACGTGACCGAAGACATGGGCCATGACCAGCTTCTGGTCCATCATCGTGTTGTTGTCCAGCAGGTAGGCGTACGACGGGCGCGTGTTGATCACCATCTCGTAGATCTTCTGGAGACCGTACTCGTAGCCCTTGTCCAGGCTGATGTACTCCATGCCGAAGCGCCAGTGCGGGTAGCGCGTCGGGAAGCCACCATAGGCGGCCAGCATGTTGATCTCCTCCCAGTCGCACATCTCGAAGATGGTGTCGCAGAAGTCCAGCCCGTAGGCGCGCGCGACCCCCTCGATCCAACGCTGGGTCTCGACCAGCTCTTGGGGCAGGCCGCGGCGGGAGTGGAGGAAGGTGCTGTCGTTCGCCATGGGGGATTCCTCTGTCAGCGACCCTTGCCCAGCAGCTCCTTGATGGAGTCCATGATGTGGTCGCGGTCGGGGATGCGGGACAAGGTCACGCGCTCGTCGTCGGCGAAGGCGCCTTGCATATCGTCGTAGAACTGGCCCGAACCGTAGTCACTGTCCACCTGGGCGTAGGAGAACTGGTTGACGGCCGGGACCATCTGTTGCTTGAGCAGCGCGAGGCACTTCTCCGTGTCGGCCTTGCTCCAATTGTCGCCGTCGCTGAAGTGGAAGGGGTAGATGTTCCACTCGGACGGAGGGTAGTCGGACTGGATGATCTCCCAGCAGAGCTGGTAGGCGCTGCTGATCAGCGTTCCGCCGCTCTCGCGGGTCCGAAAGAAGGTGTCCCGGTCGACCTCGCGGGCTGCCGCGTCGTGGATGATGAAGCGGTTCTGTACGTTCTTGTAGTTGTGTTGGAGCCACAGATCGATCCAGAAGGCCTCCAGGCGAACGATCTCCTTCTGTTCGCGCCCCATGCTGCCGGACACGTCCATCATGTAGATGATGACGGCGCTGCTCTGGGGCTCGGCCTTGGTCGTCCAGGAGCGGTAGCGTTTGTCGTCTCGGATCGGGATGATGCGGGGGTTGGAGGGGGACCAGGTGCCGCTGGCGATCTGACGCTTGAGCGCCTCGCGGAAGGTGCGCCGGGTGTGGCGCAGGCTCTCGGGGCCCACCCGCGAGATCCCGGTGTACCGGTCGCGTTCGGCCTTGATCTGTTTCTTTCCCTTGGGCTCGATCCGCGGCAGCTCCAGCTCTTCGCCCATGATCTCGGCGAGCTCTTCCAGGGTGATCTCGGCCTCTAATACGTGCTCACCCGGTTGGTTTCCGGCCTGCCCTTGGCCCTGGGCAGGGTCGGTCTGCCCATCGACCGCGTCGCCCTTTTCGCCATCGCCCTGGCCGATCCCGCCGGTGTCATTCTTGCCGTAGCGAAAGCGGGGGATGCCGATCTGGGGCAGGGGCACGCGCACGGCTCGGCCCTTTTCCTTGCCGATCATCTCGGTGCTGGACATGTACTTGCGCAGGTCGCGGCGGACCTTTCCACGGACAATCTGCTTGAAGCGGTGGATGTCGTTGTCGATGTTCAGAGACATCTCAGCCCTTCTGTGCGTCGCCGCGGGCAAAGATGCTGGCGACGAAGTTGAGGACATCGGTGGCGGACTGGTCGTCGTAGCCGTAGTTGTCGATCAGGCGCTGCTTGACCACGTCGATCTTGGCCTGGGTGTCCTTGTCGACCACCTGGCTGACCAGGCTGGTCAGCTTGATGCTGTCCTTCTGGTCCTCGAAGAGCTTCAGCTCCAGCGCCTTGTGCAGGCGCTCGTTCTTGCGGTAGTCGAACTGCTTGCCGTCGATGGCGAGGCCGCCGATATAGTTCATCAGCTCGCGGCGGAAGTCCTCCTTGCGGGCGTCGGTGATGTCGATCTTCTCTTCGATGGACCGCATCAGGCGTTCGTCGGGCTCTTCGTACTCGCCGGTGTAGGCGTTGCGGACCCTCTCCTTCAGGCAGAAGGCCTTGACATTGTCGACGTAGTTGCCGCACATCCGCGTGATCGCTTCCTCGTCCGAGGCGATGGCCTTCTGGACCTCTTGTTTGACGATGTTCTCGTACTCTTTCTTGACGGTCGAGAGCAGGTCCCGGTAGTGCTTCTTGATCTCGTCGTCCGAGATCAGGCTGTGATTGTCCAGCCCGCTCCCCAGCTCGTTGAGGACCATGAAGGGGTTGATGTAGCGGCCGTCCGCTTCGCGCACCAGGGCGTTGCTGATCTTGTCCTGGATGTAGCGAGGGGAGATCCCATGCAGGCCCTCTCGCTTGGCGGCCTTGCGCAGCTCCTTCACATTGTCTTCGGTGAAGCCGGGCATGGTCGTGCCGTCGTAGAGCTTGAGCTTCTGGAGCAGGGTCAGGGTGTGCTTCTTGGGTTCTTCGAGGCGGGTGAGGACCGCCCACATGGCGGCCATCTCCAGCGTGTGGGGGGCGATGTGGGCGCTCACCCGTTCGGCGTTGAAGTCCTTTTTGTAGATGCGGGCTTCCTGGCGCCACTTCGTGATGTAGGGCACGTCGATCTTGATCGTGCGATCGCGCAGGGCCTCCATGAACTCGTTGCTCTGGAGCTTCTTGTACTCGGGTTCGTTGGTGTGGCCGATGATCACCTCGTCAATCGCCGTCTGGGCGAATTTCTTGGGCTTGATCACGTGCTCCTGGCTGGCGCCGAGCAGGTCATAGAGGAAGGCCACGTCCAGCTTGAGCATCTCGACGAACTCGATGACGCCTCGATTCGCGATGCAGAACTCGCCGTCGAAGTTGAAGGCGCGCGGGTCGCTGTCGCTGCCGTACTCGGCGATCTTGCGGTAGTTGATGTCGCCAGTCAGCTCGGTGCTGTCCTGGTTCTTCTCGTCCTTGGGCTGGAAGGTGCCGATGCCGACCCGGTCTCGCTCGGACAGGATCAGGCGCTTGACGCGCACCCGCTCCAGGACCTTGACGATGTCGCCGTCGCACTCGGCCATGCTGCGGCGGATCATGAAGCGGCTGACCGGGTCCAGGTCGCCCTCCAGGCGGATCGGGTAGCGGCCCTTGGGGCTGTGATTGATCCGGCTGATGATGTCCGCGCGCATGGCGCGAGGGATCAGCTTGAGGGGCTCTTCCTTGAGGGGGCTCTCGATGACTTCGCCGTCGGGCATATGCCAGGCGAAGGTGAACAGGCGGCCCTCGGGTTGCAGGCTGTACCACTCCAGGCCCTTCTTGATCAGCCGCACGATGGTGCTCTTGGCGCTCCCCACTGGTCCGTGCAGCAGGATGACCCGCTTCTCGGTTCCGTAGGACAGGGCCGCCGCTTTCAGGACCCGAACCAGCTTCTCCAGGTGTACATCCAGCCCGTAGATGGCGTCCTTGCCGTCGTCGAAGGGGTCATTGAAGAAGCGATAGCGGACGATCTCCTTCTTGAATTCGGTGTAGCTCTCGGTGCCAAAGGACGCGATCAGGTCATAGAGGCGCTGGTAGGCGTTGCGCGCGACGTTGGGGTTGGAGGTCACGATGTCCAGGTACTGCGAGAAGCTGCCCTCCCAGTGCAGCTCCTGGTACTGCTGCACGTCTTGAAGCTCCGCCATCGCTGCGAGCAGGGGGTTGGTGTGTTTGCGGGTGGGCTCGGACATGGCGGAGGCCTCCGATTGCCAGCGCCGTGGGAGGTGCTGACTGCTGGCTTGTTGGCTCACGAGCTTGCGCCTGGGGGGCGCGGTGCTGGGGAGCGGTTGCGGCGCGAGGTGCAGAGAGCGCGTTGGGTCGGGGATGGGCCCCGGAGGTGATCAGCCGGGTGGACCGGCTCTGGCGAGGTGTCGTGAGGAGATGACTGAGAGCGACAGAGGGCAGGCTGCTGTGTAGGAGACGCCGGCCGCACCTACAATGTTCCATCGGGAAGGCGCCTGCCGCTACCTCTTTACCCTTTCAGACAGGTCCCTTGCCCCGCGGAGTTGGGCCCGAGGGCGTGCTGTGAGCGGCCTGTTCGACCTGCCTCTGGCGCTGCGTGCTCCCCTGTCTGGCGATGCCCGGATAGCTTGGGTGCCGTGGCAAGCTGGCGCCGTGGCGGTGCGCTGGCGCCCCGACCGACCCGCTCGTCCCCGAGGAAGCCATGCCCACGCTGTTGCTCACTGGTGGTGCCGGCTTCATCGGCTCGCAGCTCGCTCGAACCCTCACCCAGGCGGGCTTCACGGTGCGGGTGCTGGACCTGCTGACCTATGCGGGGCGCCGCGAACACGTCGACGGCGTGCCCTGTGAGCTGGTGGTCGGCGATGTCTGTGATCCTGGCCTGGTCGCCGACGCGGTCGACGGTTGTCAGGTGGTGGTCCACGCCGCCGCCGAGAGCGACGTGTCACGCAGTCTTCATGGCGGGGCCGCCTGCGTACGCACCAACGTCGAGGGCACGCGGGTCGTGCTGGACGCCGCCGCGCACGCCGGGGTCGAGCACTTCCTGCTCTTGTCCACCGACGAAGTGCTGGGCGAGGTCCTCGGCGGACCTGCTCCGGGCCCCGACGCCCCGCTACGCCCGGGAAACCCCTACGCGGCCAGCAAGGCGGGGGCCGAGGCCCTGGTCCACGCGTGGCACAAGTCCTTCGATCTCTCCACCGCGATCGTGCGCTGCGTCAACGCCTATGGGCCGCGGCAACATCCCGAGAAGGCCGTGCCCTGGTGGGCCCAGGACGCGCTACGGGGCCGGATCGTGCCGGTCCAGGGCCTGGGGACCGCGGTGCGCGACTGGATCTACGTGGAAGACCTGGCGAGGGGCATCGCCCGTGCTCTGGAACGCTGGCAGTCCGGTGCTATCTGGCACTTCGCGGCCCACGACCAACAGCGCAACCTGGCCATGGCTCGGCGGGTGCTGGCCGCCTGCGCGGTGCACACTGGCCGGCTCGCCCAGATCGAGTTCGTCGAGGATCGCCGCGGCCAGGACCGACGCTATGCCCTGGACGACTCGGCCACCCGCCGGGCGCTGGACTGGGCCCCCAGCGTTGACCTGGAACAGGGCCTGGCGCGCACCGTGGCCTGGATCCAGCAGAAGGGCCTGGCGCTGTGGAGCTGAGCACCTTCGACCGGGCCTCGATCAGTCGCCTGCGCGCCGCCCTGATCGCGGGCGAGGCGGTGCATCTGGTGGCCCGGCAGGTCCCCGACGGGCTGCGTATCGACGAGATCGCCCCCTTGCTCACCAGTGTGCGCACCCCGGACTCGCGTCTGCGCGCCGCCTTTGAAGCTCGCCTGCCGCCGCCGGCCCGGGACGGTGAGCCCCTCGATCTGACCGTCGTGATCCCCAGCCACCGCCGGGTGCCGCTGGGCATGGCCAGCCTGCGTAGCCAGGACCTGCGGCCACGGGTGCTGGTGCTCTCCAACGGCCCCGAGGGCCCGCAAGACATCGTCGGCGCCACCGTCCTGCGCGTGCCCTGGCTGGGGCATGGCGCCACCCGCCAGGCCGCCCTGGCGCACGTCCGCAGCCCCTGGGTCTTCTTCACCGTCAACGACGCCATCCCGCTGGGCCGGGGCTTCCTGCGGACGCTGGTCACCGCCCTCCAGCACAGCTCTTGGGACGCCGTCGTGGCCCGGCAGGTGCCCTGGCCTGACGCCCACCACGTCACCGCCGAGCGCCTGCGCCGTTGGACCCCCAGCGGCGAGCGCACCGTCGCCTTTCCCCAAGCCGACAACGTCGGGACCCTCTACCGGACCGAGTCCCTGCGCCGCTTCCCCTTTCCCGACGTGCCCATCGCCGAGGACGCCTGGTGGAGCCGAGGGCGGCGGATCGGCTACGTGCCCTTCGCGCCCATCTTGCACAGCCACCCGCGCAGTCCTGGGGCGCTCTTCCGCCGCGAACGGGCCATGCACAGCCAGCTCGTCGCCATGGGCCAGGACGTGCCCATCCGCTCGATCAGCGACCTGGTCGCGGCCCTGCCCGCGGTGGTGCGCCCGGCGGTCAAGGATGGCCGTGGCGAGCTCTTCAGCCAGCTAGCCGAGCTGGCCGGTCAGTGGCTGGGGGCGCGTCGGGGGCGGTGAGGACCGTCTGGTGATCAAGCTTGCGAGAGGCCCAGCAGCTTGATGAGCACGCGGCGTGAGGGGTAGAAGCCAGTGGCGACGGTCTGGTCGCCCAACATGACCAGTGGCAGGGCGGCCTGGCCCTGGGACTGAAGCGCCGCCTTGACCGCGGGCTCGACGAAGGCGCCGGGCTGCTGGGCCAGGTTGAAGCGCTGCACGTCGACCCCCTGGGCGGCCAGCCAGGCCGCGTCGGCCGCGAATCGGACCAACTCGGGGTCGACGCCGGGGCCGCACACTCCGGTGGAGCAGCACAGGGCGGGGTCGAAGATGCGGAGGGCTTGGGACATGGGTGGTCTCGGGCTTGGTTCGTATTTCGTCTTGTAGCGAAATGGCGGGTGGGGTGCAAGGGCGTGGGTGGATCGGGTAGCGATCACGGCGCCAGAGAGTCTTGGAGCGTCCGGTACGGTGCCCCTCTGCCACAGTGG
>JAADHA010000137.1 GCA_013152105.1 Oligoflexia bacterium
ACCCAAGGCCAGCAGCACGCCCTCTTCCCAGGGGCGCCCGATGAGCTGCAAGCCGGCTGGCATGTGGTCCCCCAGTCCAAGCGAGGCCATGCCCACGGGTACGGACAGCGCCGGCAGCCCAGCCAGGGTGGCCGGGGTCGTGAGGCTGTCGGCCAGGTACATCGCGACGGGATCATCCGTCCGCTCGCCGAAGCGGAAGGCGACGGTGGGCGTCGTGGGGGTCGCCAAGGCGTCGCATTTGATCAGCAGGTGCCGGAGCTGCTGGGCCAGGCGGGCTCGCATGGCGCGTGCGCGTTCCAGCAGGCCCCGCGCCTGATCCGCGGACAGCAGGAAGGTCCCCAGCAGGATGCGGAGCTTGACTTCTGGGCCCAGGGTCTGGGTCCGGGTCCGTCGCACCATCTCCTGGTAGGTGTCGGCTGGAACACGCACCCCGAAAGCGGTGCCGTTGTAGCGGGCCAGGTTGCTGGCGGCTTCGGCTGCGCCCAGCAGTTGGTAGGTGGTGACGGCGTGCTCCAGGTCCGGCAGGCTGACCGGTCGGAGGCGCGCGCCGCGGGCTTCCAGGGCGGCCAGGCCGGCGCTCACCCGGGTCTGCACGGCGGGCTCGACTCCGCGCCCCATGCCCTCCAGCAGGACCCCGATGGTGATGCCGTCCAGGTCACGGTCGAGGGCGGCGAGGTAGTCGGGTACCTGGTCTCTTCGGGTGGTTGCGTCCGCGTCATCGGCCCCCGCCATGATCCCCAGGACCAGCGCGGAGTCGCGTACGTTCCGCGTGATGGGTCCGATGGTGTCCATGGAGCTGGCGAAGGCCACCAGACCGCTGCGGCTGACCCGGCCCCACGTGGGTCGCAGGCCGACGACCCCGCAGAAGGCGGCGGGTTGCCGCACCGATCCGCCGGTGTCACTGCCCAGCGCGATGGGAACCGCACCGACCGCCACGGCGGCGGCCGATCCGCCGCTGCTGCCGCCCGGCACACGGTCGGCGTCCCAGGGGTTCAGTGTGGTGTGGTAGGCGCTGCGTTCAGTGGACGAGCCCATCGCGTGCTCGTCCATATTTGTGCGGCCGATGATGATGGCGCCAGCTTGCTCCAGGCGGGTCACGGCGGTCGCGCTGTAGGTGGCCCGGTGGCCACGTAGCGCCAGGCTGGCGCAGCCCAAGGGCTGGTGCTGGTGGGCGATGTTGTCCTTGATCGCCACCGGCACGCCAGCCAGGGGCAGCCGCTCTCCGGCCGCCAGGCGGGTCTGCACGCGGGTGGCCGCCTGGCGTACCGCGGTGCCGTCGACGTGCAGGTAGGCCCCGATGCCGTCGGCTCCGATCAGCGCGTCCGTGTGGGCCAGCGCCGCCTCGGCTACGTCTACGGGCGACAGATCGCCCTGCTGCACGGCCTTGGCCAAAGACAGGGCGTCGACCAGCGTGGTGCTGTCGATGAGGCTCACGTCGAGTCGGGCAGGACGGGCGGCAGGCGGAGCAGCTTGCCTTCGTGGTCTGGCGCCTGGTTGAGGATCGCTTGGGCGTCTTCCGGCACGGGCTGATCGGCGCGGCGTCGGGGCTGCAGATCGTCTGGCGGTGGGGCCACAGCGGTGGGCAGGGTCTCGGCCCAGCGCACCAGGCGGTCGAGGTCGGCCGTCACGGCGTCCACGTCGTCGGTCGTCAGGTCCAGGCCGGCGCGAGCCGCGACCTGGGCTACCGTGTCGCGCCCCACTCTTTGGCGTTCATCGGCCACGTTGAGCGTCAGTCCTCCTGCTTGTTCTTGCTGAAGCTGAACAGGTCGCTGAGGGTCTGCAAGACCACGCTCCCATCGGTACCTGCCAGGGTCTCCAGTTCGCCAGGATCCAGCAACACCGCCCCGCAGTCCGGACAGATCTCGATCTCGACGCCCTTGAAGAGCTGGGTGTCCATGTCTCCGCCACACTTGCCACACTTGTGGAAGTGGGTCTGCTTGCGGGCTTGAAGCGTGGCCGCCGCTTCTTCGGCCTGGGCTTGTTCTTTGAGTTGTGCCAGCTTCTGGCGTTCTTGGCGGAGGAAGTAGGCGTCTTCGGGATCGACGTGGTCCTTGGGCATGGCTGGCTCCAGCGGTATGGGGGTGAGGGGGCGCGAGCAATGGGATTAGCCGATGAGGCCCCGACGGCGCCACAGGTGCCGGAAGAGTGTCGCCAGACCCTGGCGGTCGTGCAAGCGGTCCGGGAGACCCAGCAGCCGCATGTGGCGGGCGATAGCCTCCAAGCCGGACTTGTCGCGTAGATCGAGGGTCGTGCATTGGGGATCCAGCGTGCTCTCGTCGAACTCGAAGGCCGGGAGTTGCACGGGCGGGTGCGGCGTGCCGGCCGTCAGGGCGTCGGTGTCGACCACGTCCGACAGCGGGTCTGCCGCCGCGATGTGGCTGTTCCACGGTTCGATACCGTGCGTTTCGCAGATCCACCGCAGCCACGATGTGTGGTCGTACAGGGTGTGGTCGATCCCCGGCTTGACGTAGCCGCCGAACAGGACCGTGGGCACGCGAAAGCCGAGCTGGTCGAAGCCCTGGTCGGCCCGGTCGTCTGCGTGGGTGGGCGGCGGGACGTGGTCGAAGAAGCCACCGTGTTCGTCGTAGGTCACCAGCACCAGCACCTTGTCCCACAAGGACGAGGTCGCGATGGCTTCATGGATCGAAGCCAGGAAGAGCTCGCCCAGGGCGGGGTGGTGGGGCGGGTGGTTGTCGTTGTAGCTGAAGCCGGGATCGACCCACACGACCGGCGCGAGTTGGCCCGCTTCGAGATCCTCGAAGAATTCCTCGACCAGGCGCCCGCGACTGACATCGATCTGCTGGTAGAGCAGGCTGAGGTAGCTGAGGTCGGTGTAGTAGTAGCCCCAGTCGACACCGATCTCGTCGAGCTTGGCCCACACGGAGGGGTCGGTGTAGGCGCTATCTTCGGGAAAGTCGTTGTTGGTCACGCCCTGGCTGCTGCCCATATGACCGAAGAAGCGGTTGGGCCAGGTGCTGCCCATCACGCTGCAGAAGTAGCGGTCGCAGGTGCGGTAGGCGTCAGCCAGGGCGTAGCTGATCGGGAGATCGTCCCGTGTCAGGTAGCCCATGACCTCGGCGCCATCGCTGTCATAGCGGGCGCCCTGTTCGATCGCGAAGCCATCGTTGGCACCCTTGTCGAACTGTCGACGGCTGCTGTCCCAGCCGTGGGGTGGGTCGTTGGGACAGAGCTGTTCGGCGTGGAAGATCTCGATGCTGTCCCCCGCGGGCGAGGGGTTGGACATGCCGGCCACGAGTCCGTCTTCATCGGTGACCCCCTCGATCAGGTGGCGGGCGCCATACCAGTGGTCAAAAGAGCGGTTTTCCATCATCACCATGATGATATGCTCGATCTTGCCGGGCGTGCTGCCGGGCGTACTGCCCGCGGTGTCGCCGCCCGTGTGCGGGGTGCATGCGGCCACGCCAGCCGCTGCCGCGCCCTTGAGCAGACCACGTCGGGAGAGTGTGTGGGCCATTTGAGAGCCTCTCAGTTTCGACCAGTGTAGCCGACCCGCCTTGTGTGGGCGCGATCCCCCAGCAGGAGATAAGGTCGGTGCTCGCTTCCCCCACAGACCCTTGGAGTCCGCCATGAGCGACGAAGTCGTCCCCGCCCCCAAACAGAAGATGGTAGCCCTGCTGCTGGCTTTCATCCTTGGCCCCCTGGGGGTGCACCGTTTCTACCTGGGTCGCACCGGTACCGGCGTCATCCAGCTCTTGACGTTCGGCGTTTGCGGGATCTGGTCGACCATCGACCTGGTCATGATCGCCTTGGGCAAGATGACGGATGCAGACGGAAACGAGCTGGTCTGAACCGACCGGCAGTAGCACCCGTCCTTCGCACCCGTCCTTCGCATTGTCGCGGCGCATTGTCGCGGCAATGCGATTGCTTTTTTGGTCGACAGCGCGCGACAGGCGCGACTTGCCTCCGGGCATCACCCTGGTACGGGCCTTGCTTGTGTTGCCGTCAGACTTGGCGGGGCGTTCCGATCCGCGAGTCGGGGAGCCCGCCATGGCCATCAATCTTCGCGCCAGCCTGTTGGCAGTTCTGCTGGGCGGTGGCTTGACCGCGTGTGGACATTCCATTCACCCGGGTGAACTGGGTCTGCGCTATCGATCCTTCCGAAAGCCCGCCCTTCAACCGCGAGAACTCACCGAGGGCTTCTACTTCCAGTGGTGGTGGAACAACATCGTCAGCTATGACGTGACCTGGCAGTCGGTGGACATCGACATGGAGGTGCTCACCGCGGACGATCTGCATGTGCCGGTGACCCTCACCGTCACCTTCCGACCACAGCCGGGGCACCTGCGCGATCTTCATACCACCGTTGGACCGCGGTACTATAACGAGATCATCGAGCCTGCCGTTGTGGCGCTGGCCCGCGACGAGTTTGCGCAGGTCGAGCACAACAAGCTGGCAAGAGAGAGCCTGTCCATCGAGGGGAAGCTGCTGGCAGCCGCTCAGGCCCGCGTGGCCGGAAAACCGGTGGAGATTGACTCCATTGCCGTCAAGCACATTCAGTTCGACAAGGACGTCACCGGGTCGATCTCGCAGAAGCTGGTGATGGAGCAGCAGGCCGAGCAAAAGGACTTCGAGATCCTGGTGGCTCAGAAGGACGCTGAGATCGCGCGAACCGCGGCCAAAGGTCAAGGTGACGCCGCTCGGATCCTGGCCGAGGGCGAGGGCGCGGCGATCGTCATTCGAGGCAAGGCCCAGGCCCAGGCCCAGGACGCGATCGGGGACACCTTGACCAAGCGGTATCTACAGTTCAAGGCGTTTGATGGGGACAATACGCGGTACTATTTCGCGCCAATCGGGAAAGATGGGCTGCCCATCATCATTCAACCCTGACGCGCCAAGCAAGGAGATCGGCATGTTCGGAGCGGCCCGCAGATCGCGCCCCGTCACCGAGGTCTATGGCCGTCGGGCGGCGCACTATGACCTGACATCCAAGCTGTACTATGGCATCGGTTTTCGAGAGATCGCCTACCGTCATCGGGCGGTCCGTGCGCTGCAGCTCGCCCCAGGTGACACCGTGGTCGAGATTGGTTGCGGCACGGGGCAGAATCTCGCCCAGCTTCAGACCGAGGTTGGCCCGATGGGACACATCATCGGGGTCGACCTGACCGATGCCATGCTCGACCAGGCCCGCTTGCGCGTGGCTCGTAATGGCTGGGAGAACGTGGAGCTGGTCAACTGTGACGCCGCTGACTTCGACTTCCCGTCCGGCAACAACGGCATCTTCTCCACCTTGGCCTTGTCCCTGAGCCCACGCTGTGGCGAGGTGATCCGAAAAGGCGCGGCCTCGCTGGCGCCGGGTGGGCGCTGGTCGGTGATGGATATGAAGGTGCCTGGCGGTCGGCTTGCGGGACTGGTGCCCCTGATGATGCCCATTCTTCGCCCATTCGCCGTCGACGAGGACGCGATCCAGCGTCGGCCCTGGGAAGAGATCCAGCACGCAATGCGGACCAGCCTGGACGGTGTCTCGGTGAACGAAGGCTTCCTCGGGATGATCTTCCAGGCGACCGGCTGGCGGGACTGAACTCGCACCAAGATGGACCGGGTGGCGTAGGGTTGGCTCGTCTGCTGCTTGCCTGGAGTGCCCATGTTTGACAGTGCTGCCTTTCCCGCCTTGGTTGCCCAGTACAAGGCCGACCCCGAGAGCGTCTACAACACCTGGTTCGTCCAGAACGATGACCGCCTGAAGGCCTTTCGATCCATCCGTCGTGGCGTGGCCGATGTTGTGGCCGACATCCGGTCCGGGCGCTTCCCCAACGACTTCAAGGGGTCTTCACTCGAGTTCGTGCTCCACGCGATCACCGAGCAGAAGCAGGTGTTCGAGGGGGCGGCCCATCCCTTCTACTGGAAGCCCAAGCTGCGCATCCCCGACATCTACGAGAACGATGCGAACAAGCTGGCCTTCGGTGAGTTCCTGGCGGCCTGTCTCGAAGCCTCGATGACCGAGCGCCACCTGTTGTTGGCCCTGGGCGAGCTGGAGCGTCACGCCATCAAGGGCCTGGGGCCGGCGGTCGCCAACATCGTCTACTTTCTCCACCCGACCTTGGCACCGCCCTTCAATACGGCGATCCTTCGTGGGTTCAACCTGGTGTTTCAAGAGAAGCTGAAGCTGGGTGCCTGGCGCTCCTGGCGGGAACTTCGGATCGGTCTGCTCGCCGCGAACGCCGCGCTGGACAGCCAGCTCTCCAAGGACCTCGGCGCGATC
>JAADHA010000681.1 GCA_013152105.1 Oligoflexia bacterium
CAGGCGTATCGCCCCGGCGACGACACGGCTGCCGCAGGTGGCGCTGGGCAGCGGCCAGGACAGGGCTGAACCCTGGATGACCGCGACCTCGGCATGGCCACCAGGGGGACAGCTCAGGCGCACCTGGATGCGGTCTCCGTCGGCATAGTCGGTCGGTCTCTGGCTGTGTACGCCCGCGTGTTCGCGTACCAGCTCGACGGCCAGCACGCCGCCCTTCACGGTGACCTGGGCCGGTGGCAGGTCCGCTGGCAGGTTCACCGGCAGGTTCGCCGGATTGCTTGGAGCACGCACCACCACCAGCCCGAGGGCAGCCGCTGCCAGGGCGGCCGCGACACCCCACCACCGCGCCGGCCCTCGCACGACCTTGCCAGCCGCCTCCACGTGAAGCGGTGGGAGCGCTGGGAGCGCCGGCAGGGGCCGCTGGTCCCCCTCGATCTCGGTCAGGATGCCCCGGCAGCCATCGCACGCGGCGAGGTGACGGGCGATCTCCTCTTGCTCTTCCGGGCTGAGTTCGCCCAGGTGGTAGCGCTCGATGCGCAGCCAGCTCACTGGGTGGGTCATGCCGACCCCTCGGCCAGTGCGGTCGCGGTCTGGCGAGCACCGGCCAGCCGCTTTCCAACGGTCTTGCGGGAGAGCCCCACGATGGCGCTGATCTCGTCCTGGCTCATGCGGTCAAGGTAGGCGTAGACCACGATCTCGGCGGTGAGGGGGTCGAGCTGGCCGACCAGTCGGCGCACGATCTGGGCGCTGATCACCTGCTCGTCCAGGTTGGTCTGGTGGGGCACCAGGACATCGCCATGCTCGGCCAGGAGCTGGTCGCGGCGACGGCCATCGCGCATCAGGTTGAGGCTGCGTCGGGTCGCGGCCTGGTAGAGGTAGGCCAGGCCGACATCGGTGCGCCCTTTGCGCAGTAGATCGACGAACAGTGACTGCACGACGTCCTCCGCGTCAGCACGGCTGCCCAGCATGCGCTCGCACTTGCGCAGCAGGGCGGGGCCGTAGCGGGTGTAGAGATGCACAGGACTCCAGCGGGGCGGGCGTCACAGGCAAACACCTGCGGAGACCGCAACGGTGACACACGTAGCGCCAATGTCCACCAAGGGGCAGTCGGCGTCGCTGTCACAGGGGCGACCGTCCGGGTCGCAGACCCGAGTATAGCCGTCGCCCTGGCACGCGCCGCTGGAGCAGTCATCATTGCTGATGCAGGCGTCCCCACTGACCCGGCTGCCCCAGCTTCCGCTACAGCTTTGGACCCGAAGTTCACCGGTGGCCGCGTAGCCGGTGCCGATGCCCGGAGGGGCGCTGTGTGGTTCGCAGGCGCCGCCATCGTCGCAGGGGTCCGCGGTGCCGCACTCGCTGCACTGGTTGTCTGTGCAGATCCCGCTGCCGCACTCACCGTCTCCCTGGCATGCCTCGCCCAGATTCTTCTGCCTGGCGGGCAGGCAGGACAAGAACCCATAGCTCAGATCGCTCCAGTCCAGGCCGCAAGCCTGGGTGCTCTCGCAGTCGAGCTCAGTCTCGCAGCTAGCGCAGGTGTCGACCTGGCTGACCGAGCTGCTGTTCAGGTACGGAATCGACTCGCAAAAGCCGCCTCCGCACATTTCGGAGCTGGCGCAGGTGGCGCCCTCGGGCGCATCATCCAAGACGACCGCGTCCCCGCTGCACTGGTCCGGGGATAGCCCCTCGGCCCTGACCTGGGCGATGACGGCGCGGGCATCGCCCTGTTTGACGACGCGGAAGCGCAGATCCTGAAACCAATCTGGCGAGCGCACATTGTACTGCACGCTCTGCCAGTCGTCCGCGGGGATCGGGCCGGACCAGTCGACGCTGCCATCGTCGAAGTAGTCCAGCTCCAGCGACAACTCGGCACCGGGGTCGGCGTCGGCGATCAGTGAGAAGCTGACGCAAGCGGCCGTTGATGGGTTTGCCGGCGTCGTCTGAGAGAGCACCACGCGCTCGCCGCGCAGCTCGGCGCCGCTGTCTTCTTGGTGCCAGGTCGGGACCTGGATGACCTCGCCCTCTTCTACATCCCACGAACAGAGCGAGTCCCCGCACCACAGGTCGAAGCTGGCGTTGGCCAACAGGTCATTGCTGGTGCAGGAGCTGGAGCCACCAAGGAAAGGCGCGGTCAGCGCCACAGCCAGCAGCAGCTTGGAAAGACGAGGGTCCATCAGTAACCTCCACGGATGCCGAACTGGTGAATCAGTCCGCCGCTGTCGTGCTGGTCGCCCAGCAGGTTTTCGATGACTGGAGCCGTGACCAGCTCGGTTTGCCAGAACAGGCCGAAGTTGCGAAAGTGACCCAGGCGCGGCATGATCTGGATCCCCAGCGCGCCGCTGAGCTGCGGGCCGATCTGGTGTTCGCGAATCGTGTCTTCATCGGCATTGCGGTACTTGGTGGTGGCCCAGCCCACACCCCCACCGGCCTGGCCATAGGGCACGATCCAGTCGTAGAGCAGCGGGAGCTGCGCCCGGGCATAGAGACCCGCCCGCCAGGTGGTCCAGCGGAACTTGACTGTCTCATCAGCGCGGTCGCCGACCGTCGCGTAGACCTCGCGACTGCGCTTCTCGTGGTCGAGCACACCCAGCCCGCCGACCAGGGAGAAGAAGCGACTCAGCCCGAAGGACATGGCGGCGTTGAACACTGGGTTGATGTCATCGGCGTCCGCGGCCGTCCCGAAGCCAAAGTCGACCAGCCGATCGGTGTAGGGGTCGGAGTGGGGTCGGATTATCCCTGCGCTGTACTCCATGAAGAAGGTCTCGAGGGGCTTGGGCTTGGGCGTTGCGATCGGCGCGACGGTGCTGACGGCGGAGTCGTCCACGACGCCCCTCGCGGCCAACTGGGCCACCGCTACCGGTTCACAACCGGTCGTGGGCAAGGGGGTCACACCCTGGGTCAAGGTCATGGTGCAGCGTTCGGCTTGGTCGCCCCGTCGCACCAGGGCCGAGTATTCACCCGGCGCCAGGGCAAGCTCGTAGCCGCGACCCGGTGCCTTGTGGATTTCGGCGACGACCCGCTGTTGGGGCACGGTCGCGATCACCAACTCGGCGTCCAGATCATCAGAGAGTCGCAGGCGAGCGGTGGCTGCGCGAGGGCGGGTCAGGACCAGCGCGCCCTGGCCCCGGAGGTCCGTCTCCAGGGTGACGTGCTGGGCGCCGATGGCGGTCGCGGAGGTTGTCAGCAGCGTGCGGTCGTAGGCGTATTGGTAGGCCTCGTCCAGGGTGACTGCGCCGTCATCGTCGGCATCTGCGGCCCCGCGAAGGCCGACGGTCAGGTGATGCGTGAACACGCCACCGCCCAGCTCGGCGCTCTCTTGGGACAGCTCGGTGTCGCTGCTGCTGGCGATGACCGCGAAGCCCTCGGCCGAGAGTCCCGACACGCTGCTGGTCGAGAAATCCGCGGCTGGCTCTACGCCCTTGGCGTCGGTCACGGCACCCGACTGGCAGGCGTCGAGCACGGCCAGGGTGAGGTTGGCATCCAAGCCGACCAGGCGCTCACGCAGGTCAGCAAGGGACAGCGTCTGCTCTCCCAGATCCAGGCCCTGCGCCCGGGCGTGGCCCGAGTAGAAGAAGAGGAAGGCGGTTCGATGACCGGCTTCATTCTGGGCCCGCAACTGGTCATCGAAGCCGTCCAATGTGGCGAGCAAGGTGTCGGCATCGGGGTTGTCGAGGCGGACCAGGTGGTCGACCTCGAGCCCGCCGGCCGCCACCATTACATCGGCCATGGCCGTAGCGTCGTCCGTGGCAAAGCGAAGCGGGACCTGACCGGGGCCAGGGCGGTTGGAGCCCACGACCAAGGCGTAGGTCTGGACCGCTTGGGGCTGGTCGGGTTCGGCCGCGGCAGCCTGAAGGGGCAGTAGCGGTGGCAGCAGCAGCCAGGGCAGCAGGGGCATCGGGTCTCCTCCGTGCGTAGGCCCTCTCTCCAGGGGGCCGACACCCTGTAAACACGTGACGGCCGGATCCTGGGAAGGGGGATGCGAAGAGATTAGGGCCGATTGCTCTTAGCCGACAGTCCAATCGACCCGGAAACCCGCAGTGAAGCCCCCAGCAAGCTCCAAACCACGACCCTCTGTGAAGCCCAATTATTATCGCACCCACACCTGTGGCGATCTGCGGGCCAGCGACGTGGGCGCCACCGTCCGCCTCAGCGGCTGGGTGGCACGCACCCGCCACCTCGGGGCGATCATCTTTGTCGACCTCCGCGACCGCTGGGGCCGGACCCAGTGCGTGGTGGGCGAGGACAGCCCGCACTACGCCGTGGTGTCCGAACTCCGCCGCGAGACGACGGTCCGCGTGGTCGGGCAGGTGGTGGAGCGGCAGAGCAAGAACGCCGAGCTGGACACCGGTGATGTCGAGGTCATCCTCGACGAACTTGAAGTGCTGGCGACCAGCGACCCGCTGCCCTTCGAGGTCGTGCCCAAGCCCGTGACATCCGAAGCGACGCGCCTGAAGTATCGCTTCCTGGACCTGCGCCGGGACAAGATGCTGCGCGCCCTGAAGCTGCGCTCGGACGTGATCTTCAGCCTGCGTACCCGCATGGTCGCGCAGGGCTTCACCGAGTACCAGACCCCGATCCTGACGGCGTCTTCGCCCGAAGGGGCCCGAGACTATCTGGTCCCCAGCCGCCGCTACCCCGGCCACTTCTACGCCCTGCCCCAGGCCCCACAGATTTTCAAGCAGCTCCTGATGGTCGGCGGCCAGGAACGCTACTTCCAGATCGCGCCCTGTTTTCGGGACGAAGACGCCAGGGCGGACCGCTCTCCTGGAGAGTTCTACCAGCTCGATATGGAGATGAGCTTCGTCGAGCAGGACGATGTCTTCGAAGTGATCGAGCCTGTCCTCGAGGGTGTCTTCCGGGAATTCAGCGACCAGGATGTCACCCCTGCCCCCTTCCCGCGGATCGCCTACAAGGACGCGCTGCTCCGCTACGGCAGCGACAAGCCGGACCTGCGCAATCCCTTGCAGATCAGTGATGTCAGCGACATCTTCGCGGGCTCGGGCTTTGGCCTCTTCGAAGGCATCATCGCCAAGGGCGGGGTCTGCCGCGCGGTGCCTGCACCCGGCGCCGCCGACCGGTCTCGCAAGTGGTGGAGCAACTTGGAGGCGGTGGCCAAGGACGCCGGTGCGGGTGGAATGGCCTGGCTGGCCTTCGCGCCAGGCAAGCGCAAGGGCAGCGTCGCCCGCTTCTTCGACGACGATCGGGCGGCTCGCCTGGCGGACGCCATGGGCCTGTCTGAGGGCGACGGGGTCTGCTTCCTCTGTGGCGCAGAGGGCCCCACTGCTCGGCAAGCCGGCGCGCTGCGGGACGCGGTGGGTCAGCGGCTGGGCCTGGTGGAAGAGGGCTGCTTCAAGTTCTGCTGGATCGTCGACTACCCCTTCTACGAGCGCGACGAGGACACGGGCAAGATCGAGTTCTCGCACAACCCCTTCTCGATGCCCCAGGGCGGCCTGGACGCGCTGCTCCACAAGGACCCCCTCGACATCCTGGCCTACCAGTACGACATCGTCTGCAACGGGGTCGAGCTGTCCAGCGGTGCCATCCGAAACCACCGCCCCGACATCATGAAGCAGGCTTTCGAGATCGCGGGCTATTCGGCCCAGGATGTCGAGGAGCGCTTCTCGGGCCTGTGGACGGCCTTTCACTACGGTCCGCCTCCCCACGGCGGGCTGGCGCCCGGCGTCGACCGCATGGTCATGCTCCTGGCCGGCGAGAAGGACATCCGCGAGGTCATCGCCTTCCCCATGAACCAGCAGGCCCAGGACCTGATGATGGGCGCGCCGGCGACGGTGCGCGATGACCAGCTCGCCGAGCTTCATCTTGGCGTGGTGTGGCCAAAAAAGGGTAAATGAGCTCGCGCCTGCCGACGCAGGCTGAGTCGGGGGCGCTCCCGGTCGCATGGCGTGGGTGCCGGGTACTGCATCGTGGCCCCTCCGGCTCAAAAACGCTTTTCATTCCTCTGACACTTCGCTACTCTCCGAAGGTAACGGAGAGTTCATGCGCGCCTCCTCCTCAGTATCGGCGTCTGTCAAGTCAATGATCGTCGCGGTCGCCCTGGTGTCTTGCACATCGGGCCGCCCGTGGCTCAAGATGGGCATCGCCGAACGCACAGGTCAGACCGGAATCGCCAGCCCGGCTCATCACAGCCTGCTGGCCTTTTCCGGAGACACCGGCCCAACTGGAGACACCGGCCCAACTGGGGACACC
>JAADHA010000294.1:0-3929 GCA_013152105.1 Oligoflexia bacterium
GTCACCGCACCGGTGATCAGCAACGTCAGCGGCTACACCCAGGGCTCCAAGTTCACGATCCAGTGGGCGACCAACGAAGCCGCCGACAGCTACGTCGACTTCACGGACTACGGCGAGTACGGCAACGGTACGCTGACCACCGACCACACGCTCTCCTTCACCGGTCGGCCTGGCGACACCTACACCTTTGACATCAAGAGCACCGACGCCGCCGGCAACACTGCCACCAGCGCCAACTGGCAGATCAGCCTGTAGGGCACCGGATTTGACCCAAGGGGGACGCCCTGGCCGGCTTCGGTCAGGGCGTTCCTGCCTGCAGCGCTGAGGCCCGACGCCGAGACCCGATCGGGGATAAGAGCTTCATCGCTTCTCCCCTGCCCACCCTCTCGACCCCTGCGGCGCATGCTGAACCTCGGCTTTGGCGAGATCCTCATCGTGATGGTGATCGCGCTGGTCTTCGTGGGCCCGAAGCGCCTGCCGCACGTGATCCGCTACCTCGGGCGCCAGTACGGCAAGCTCATGCGGGCCAGTGAAGACTTGCGTCGCGCCTTTGTGATCGAGGCCGATCGCATGGACGCCGAGGATCGGACCAAGCAGCTTCGCCAACGCCGTGAAGCGGCACGCAAGCGGGCCGCCCAGGCCCAACAGGCCAAGGACGATGGACTCCCCCAGCCCCAAGGCGCACCCACCCTGCCCGATGACGCGGCCATGCGGCTGACCCCGATGGACAAGCCTCCAAAATTCAAGGACGAGACCTCGGAAGTCCCGCCCGCCGACGCGGTGACCGCCGACGCGGTGACCGCCGACGCGGTGACCGCCAGCGATGTCGAACCCTCGCCAGTTCCCACGCCTGCCGACGCGCCGAACCCTGATGACGCCGACGCGGTGACTACCCAGGGCACCTCGTGACTCGGTCTCCCAAGCTCGACGTCCACGGCAAGCCCCTGCTCCCTGGCGTGGATGACGACGCGGTCGACACCTACCGCATGCCGCTGATGGAGCACCTCTCGGAATTGCGAGATCGCCTGATCCGCGCGCTGGCGACCCTCGTCGTCACATGCGTCATCTCAATGGTCTTCTCCGACGAGATCTGGGCGTTCCTGGTCAAGCCGATGAACGACGCCCTGGACGCCACCGGTCGCGGCACCATGGCCATGACGACCGCTACCGAAGGCTTTGTCACGACGCTCAAGGTTGCTGGCTTGTCTGGGCTGCTTCTGGCCAGCCCGATGATCTTCTGGCAAGTCTGGAGATTCGTGGCGCCGGGCCTGTACCCCAAAGAGAAAAAGCCCATCCTGCCGCTGGTGCTCAGCTCGACCTTGCTCTTCGCGGCCGGCGCCGCCTTCGGCTACTACGTCATCTTTGGCTTCGCCTTTCCCTACTTCCTGCATTTCGCCGGTGAAGGTGTCCAGGCGATGCTGTCCATCGAGAGCTACCTGGGCATGGTGACCAAGCTCTTGCTGGCCTTTGGACTGTGTTTTCAGCTTCCAGTCGTCGTCTACTTCCTGGCCCGTATCGGATTGATCGACGCCCACGATATGCTCCACAGCTTCAAGTACAGCATCGTCGCGATGTTCGTCGTCTCCGCGATGATCACCCCCCCCGATGTGCTCAGCCAGCTCCTGATGGCCGGGCCCCTGCTGCTGCTGTACGGGGTCGGGGTCATCATCGCGTGGATCGTGAGCACCAAGAAACGTGGCGAACCGGAACCCGACCCCGCATAGGCACGGCTTGTGCCGCGCCGTTCACCGATCCAGAAAGCGGGTGAGGAGCTGGCGCGCCAACACGGTGGGCGGCTGGGTACCCGCGGCCGCGGCAGCCTCGGCACGGGCGACCTGGGCCGACAGAGACTGGTCGGCACGCAGGGCCTGGCGCAGGCCATCATCCAGGCGGTCCCACAGCCATGCCACCCGCTGCCCTGATCGTCGCGCTTCCCATTCTCCCGCGGCCTGAAGGGTCGTGCGGTGCTGGGCGACCAGGTCCCACACGGCCGCGACGCCCTCGCCCTCTTGGCCGCTGACGGTCAGCACAGCCGGTGTCCAGGTCCGGTTCAGGCCGTGCAACAGGCGCAAGGCCCCCGAACATGTGGCGGCGGCCCGCTGCGCCGGACGGCGGTTCTTGCCATCGGCCTTGTTGACCGCCACACAGTCGGCGAGCTCCATCACACCGCGCTTGATGCCCTGAAGCTCGTCCCCCGCGCCGGCCAGCATCAGGAGCAGGAAGAAGTCCGTCATGCCCGCGACAGCCAGCTCGGACTGACCGACGCCGACAGTCTCCACCAGCACCACATCGTACCCGGCGGACTCGCACACCAGCATGGCCTCGCGGGTATGCGAAGTCACGCCCCCCAGGGTGCCGCCCGTTGGGGAAGGCCGCACGAAGGCAGCCGGGTGGACACTGAGCCGCTGCATTCGGGTCTTGTCGCCCAGAATACTGCCGCCACTGCGCGTGCTGGAGGGGTCGACCGCCAGCACCGCGACCCGGTGCCCCCGGTCGACCAGCCACATGCCCAGCGCGTCGATGAAGGTGCTCTTGCCCACGCCCGGCACGCCGGTGATGCCCACCCGCCATGCCCGACCGGTGGCCGGCATCAGCTCGGTCAGCAGACGTGCAGCGTCGTCCTGGTGCCGCAAGCTGCGAGACTCGATCAGGGTGATCGCCCGGCCGAGCATCGCGCGGTCGCCAGCCCGAACCCCGGCGACAAGCTCATCGACGCTCGGCTTGGTCACTCTGCCAGGCCCTGGGACACGACGTTGAGCAATTCCAAGGCCGCGGTCGTGACGACCGTGCCCGGGCCGAAGATGGCGGCCGCGCCGGCCTGCATCAGCGCCGGATAGTCCTGAGGCGGCACCACCCCACCCACGACGATCAAGATATCGGGACGCCCGGCGGCCGCGAGGGCGACCCGCAGGGCCGGCACCAGCGTGAGGTGGCCGGCAGCCAGGGAAGACACGCCGACGACGTGGACATCGTTCTCCACGGCCTGTCGCGCCGTCTCCTCGGGGGTCTGGAAGAGAGGACCGATGTCGACATCGAAGCCCATGTCGGCAAAGGCTGTGGCGATCACCTTCTGCCCCCGGTCGTGGCCGTCCTGGCCCATCTTGGCCACCAGGATTCGGGGGCGGCGACCGTGGTCCGCCTGGAAGGCCTCGATGGCAGCGCGAATGTCCTCCATGTCGCCTCCGACGCGGGCCAGTTCGGCCTGGTAGACACCGCGAATCGCCTGGTTGTGCGCTTGGTGCCTGCCATAGGCCCGCTCCAGTGCCAGGCTGATCTCTCCTACCGTAGCGTGCGCTCGAGCCGCGTCGACCGCCAAGGCCAGCAGGTTTCCCTGGCCGCCCCTGGCGCACGCCGTGAGGGCAACGAGGGTCGCTTGGACGGCGCGCGCGTCCCGCTGCCGCTTCAGCTTGTCCAGGCGCGCGAGCTGGGTAGCCAGGACCGCCTTGTTGTCGACGCTGCGGACATCGACCTGCTCGGCCTGGTCCAGTCGATAGCGGTTGACCCCCACCACCACCTGATCGCCCGCGTCAATCCGAGCCTGGGCGCGAGCCGCCGCCTCTTCGATGCGTCTCTTCGGGATCCCCGCTTCGATCGCCGCCGCCATGCCACCCAGCTCCTCGACCTCGGCGATGTGGGCGCGGGCGCGCTCGGCGAGATCATGCGTGAGCCGCTCGACATAGTAGCTGCCAGCCCAGGGATCCACGGTGTGACAGGTGTCGGTCTCTTGGGCGATGAAGAGCTGCGTGTTGCGCGCGATGCGGGCCGAGAAGTCGGTCGGCAGGGCCAGGGCCTCGTCGAAGCTGTTGGTGTGCAGGCTCTGGGTGTGGCCGTGAGTAGCCGCCAGGGCCTCGACCCCCGTGCGAATGACGTTGTTGTACACGTCCTGGGCCGTCAGGGACCAGCCCGAGGTCTGACAGTGCGTCCGCAGG
>JAADHA010000294.1:3941-10141 GCA_013152105.1 Oligoflexia bacterium
GCTTGCTTGGGTTGAAGCGTCCCACCAGCTCGGACCACAACAGGCGCGCGGCCCGCAGCTTGGCGACCTCCATGAAGAAGTCCATGCCGATCGCCCAAAAGAAGCTGATCCGCGGCGCAAAGGCGTCGACATCCAGGCCCGCGGCGATCCCGGTGCGCAGGTACTCCAGACCGTCGGCGAGGGTATAGGCCAGCTCGAGGGCCGCCGTGGCCCCCGCTTCCTGCATGTGGTAGCCCGACACGCTGATGCAGTTGAAACGCGGCATGTGCTGGCTGGTATAGGCGAAGATGTCCCCGATGATCCGCATGCTTGGGGACGGCGGGTAGATGTAGGTGTTGCGGACCATGAACTCCTTGAGGATGTCGTTCTGGATGGTCCCGTTGAGCGCAGCCGGCGCGACGCCCTGTTCTTCCGCGGCCACGATGTAGAGGGCGAGGATCGGCAGGACCGCGCCGTTCATGGTCATCGACACGCTCATGCGGTCCAGCGGGATCCCGTGAAAGAGGGTCCGCATGTCCAGGATGCTGTCGATGGCGACCCCGGCCATCCCGACATCGCCCGCCACCCGCGGGTGGTCGCTGTCGTAGCCCCGGTGGGTGGCCAGGTCGAAGGCGATGGAGAGCCCCCGCTGACCCGCGGCCAGGTTCTGACGGTAGAAGGCGTTGCTGGCTTCGGCTGTCGAGAAGCCCGCGTACTGGCGCACGGTCCAGGGTCGCATCACGTACATGGTCGCGTAGGGACCGCGCGTGAAGGGCGCCAGCCCAGGCAGCGTGTCGAGGTGGTCGAGCCCGTCGATGTCGTCCGGGAAGAACACCGGCGGCACGCCAATGCCCTCGGGCGTCATCACACCAGGGGCGACCGGGACGAGGTCCGCGTCCTCTGTCGACGCAGAGGCGACCCGCGGCCCACACAGCGGCACCGTGCTGAAGTCAGGAATGGTGCTCATGGCCGCACCTCTTGCCAGATGCGGTCCAGGCTCTTCACCAGGTCGCAGGCTTCAGACAAGACGCCGTCCGACCAGCTTGCCGGGTCTGCCGCCCCCGGTGAGTCCTGCCCGCCAGACCCGGCCAGGGCGACGCTCCAGACCTGAGAAGCCCCCGCCGCACGCAGGGCCCTTTCCAGGGTCACCCCGTCATCGCGGTAGCTGGCGTCTGACCCGCACAGCACCACGACCGCGCAGCCGCCGTCCCTGAAAGCCTGGACCAGACCGCCAGCCCCGCCCTGCTCGGCCCAGGATGCCTCGACCACATCCAGGCCACCGGTCGCGAGCAGCGTGCGCGCCAAGCCCGCCCGAGCCCGAGCTTGATCCCGAGTGTGAGCGGCGACGCCCAACAGGGCCAAGAACACCGCCGGCCTGGACCCGGTCGCGGCCTTGCACGCATCGGATCGATCCCGCATCGCTTCAAAGGGCTCGGCGAGGCGTCGTGTCGAGAGCGGCAAAGCTGTCACGACCGCGGCGTCCACCGAGATGATCTCGGTGAGCGCGGACAAGGGGAGCCCGAGTTCGTCTCGTGTGAGCGCCGTGAGGATGGAGTCGGTGAGCGCGCCACTGCCCGGACCCGCCAAGCGCACCATGCCACGCTCAGCGGCGACCGGGGGCGATGGGGACACGGGGTCGGCATCGCCCGGCCGAGCCGACTCAGCGAGGGCCGACTCAGCGAGATCGGGAAAGGCGCTCACGCCGGTCAGCAGGGTCTGGCGACAAGCGACCCGTCGGGCACGCTCGGACCATGCAGCGTCCACCCAAGCCTGTACCAGGCCCGACTCCAGGGCCGGGATGACACCCTTGGCTGCCTCTATCTGCTGAAAGCGTGCCCAGGCGGCCTTCATCAGCTCGGTGGTCCGGCGCTCAATGAAGTAGCTGCCCCCTGCGGGATCGGCCACACGGTCGAGGTGCGACTCGGCCGCCAGGATGGTCTGGGTGTTGCGCGCGAGGCGTCTAGC
This sequence comes from Oligoflexia bacterium, assembly GCA_013152105.1. Taxonomy (GTDB): domain Bacteria; phylum Myxococcota_A; class UBA796; order UBA796; family UBA2385; genus UBA2385. Next base: position 5,886 of record JAADHA010000294.1, read on the forward strand.
CATGCGATCCCGCGACCGGTGCGTGCCAGCACACTCGCTGTCGAAAGAGAGCGTGGTCACGGCGTCCGCACCACCCGTCGCGCCCGCGAAAGCCACCGCGGTGTTGCGCAGCAGGTTCATGAAGGGATCGCGACGCGTGAGGGAACGATGCCCGGGCAGGACATGGATGTAGGCACCGGTGCTGGGGTCACCGTCCAAGCCACAAGCCTGGGCCACACGCCCCCACAGTCCCCGCAGGGCCCGGACCTGCGCGACACCTTGAAGCAGCTCGGGGCCCAGCCGCAGCCGAAAGCTGATCTGGCCAAAGGCCACCGGCAGCGACGCACCAGCCCCCTCGATCGCACGCAGATAGGTCACCGCCGTCGCCAAGGCGAGCGCGAGCTGGTCCACATCTGAGGCCCCGGCTTCGTGCCATGCTCGGGTGTCCGCCACGGCCACACGTAGACCCGGCATGCGCGCCCCACACCAGGCCGCCAGGTCTCCCAGCCAGGCCAGCGCCAGGCTGCCACCATCCAGCCGACCGGTCTGCGCCAGCACGCTGACCGGATCTGCCCCAATCACCCCGCGGACATCGGCGTCCGAGACACCGAGAAGCTGCACGGCTCGGATGAAGGCGGCACCAACGGACAGGAAGTCCGCCCCCGGCATCAGCGAGATCCAGGTTCGCACCAGGGGCAAACCACGCAGCAAGGTGAGCAGATCACCGGCCCGCTGCAGCACGACGCCCTGCCCACGCGCGCCCGTCGCGTCCACCGGGATCACCAGCCCGTGGGCACCAGTGCCCAGCTCGTCCGCGGCGAGCGAGGCTGCCTGGGCTGGATCGCGCGCATCGACCACCTGCCAGGCCTGCCAGCGCCCATGATCGAAGCGCCCACGAATCCACGGCGCGTGGCCGGGCGGCCGTCTGGGTGGAGGCGCATCGCCATGCGTGTAGAGCGGCCAGGTCTCCAGCCCATCCACCCGCGAGTGAACCAGGCGCTGGGCGAAATCCGCCCCCCGGAGGTCGCGCTGCACAAGCCGGCGCCAATCCTCGAAGTCGGGATGGGTCGAGGCTGGTTCAGGAACAAGGCTGCGGGTCACAGTCACTCCCGAGGTGCGAGGGGGTCCAGCTCGAGGAGCACGGCACCGGTCTCGACCAGATCGCCCGATGCGACCAGCAGGGTACGCACCACGCCATCGCGCGGCGCCTTCAGTTCGTTCTCCATCTTCATCGCCTCGACCACCAAGACGGGCTGGCCCTTGCTTACCGGGTCGCCCTTGGCCACCAGGACACGCACGATGCGGCCCGGCATCGCGGCCTTCACTCCGCTGGCCCCGCTGGCGTCGGCCAGCCTCAGGGCCTTGCGACGCGGATCGATCACCTCGACATCGTGGCGAACACCCCGCAGTTCGACCTCGAAGCCGTCCCTTGTCGCGACCAGTCCGGCCTCCCAGGCCGCGTCCTCGACCAACATGGACAGGACATCGGGGACCGGACGCGATGCGTCGACGACGTGGACCACACCGTCGTCGATCTGCACGCCGTACCGGGTGTCCAGATCACAAGCACCCGCTCCTAGCCGGGCGACCCGCACGGTACGAAGCACACCACCCACCGTGATCTCGTAGGTGGCTCGAACGGCGGCTCGGCTGAGCACATTGGGGTCAGGAGAGGTCACCGAAAGCTCCAGCGCCAGCGGTCTTGGTCCGCGTCATCTTCCAAGCTGGGTCGTCGGGTCTGCTGGTCACGCTCCAGCGCCGCGATCGCCGCCGCGATGCAAGCCAGCTCGCCGTGGTCGAGATGGGCCGTCAGGGTCTCCATCCGCTGTGGACTCAACAGGCCCGTATTGTAGTCCCCGGACAAGAAGTCCGGGTCCCGCAACAGGGCGCGAAAGAAGGGGATCGAGGTCTGGATGCCGCGCACGCGGTATTCGTCCAGCGCGCGCTGCAGGCGCTGAATGCAGTCGCCTCGGTCCGTTCCCCAGACGACCAGCTTCGCGACCATCGGATCATAGAAGATCGGGACCTCGGCGCCGGCGAAGACCCCGCTGTCGACCCGGACCCAGGGCCCGCCTGGCTCACGGTAGCCCTCGATCCGGCCCGGTGAGGGGGCCCATCCCTGGCCTGCGTCCTCAGCATAGACGCGACACTCCATCGCGTGTCCGCGCTGGACCAGATCGTCCTGGTCAAACCACAGGGGCTCGCCGCCTGCGATCCGGAGCTGAGCCTGGACCAGATCTACCCCAGTCACGGCTTCGGTGATCGGGTGCTCGACCTGCAAGCGGGTGTTCATCTCCAAGAAGAAGAAGCTGTCATGGGCCACGTCGTAGAGAAATTCTACCGTACCCGCGCCGACGTAGCTCACCGCTTGGGCCGCGCGAACCGCGACGGCCGTCATGGCCTGCCGAGTTGCGTCCGGCAGCACCGGGCAGGGGGTCTCCTCCAGGACTTTTTGGTTGCGGCGCTGGACTGAGCAGTCCCGTTCAAAGAGATGAACGGTCGAGCCATGGGCATCAGCCAGCACCTGGACGTCGACGTGCCGAGCACCGACCACGCGCTTCTCGATGTAGACCGCGTCGTCACCGAAGCTGGACATCGCTTCGGACCGAGCCGCCGAAAAAGCCACCGCGAGATCCTGCTGTCGCGCCACTTCGCGCATGCCCTTGCCACCCCCACCCGCGCTTGCCTTGAGCATCACGGGGTAGCCGATCTGCTCAGCGATGCGCTCCAGTTCGGCCGGGTCGTCAACCCGCTGCGTCGTACCCGGCACGACCGGCACACCCGCCGCCTGCATCAAGCGCCGAGACGCCGTCTTGCTGCCCATCGCGTCGATCGCGTCGGGCGGTGGACCGATCCACACCAGCCCCGCGGCCTGGACCTTGCGGGCGAAAGCCGCGCTCTCGGACAGAAAGCCGTAGCCCGGGTGGATCGCGTCCGCGCCCAGATCCAGCGCGACGGCGATGATGCGGTCGCCCAGCAGGTAGCTCTGAGCCGAGGGCGCGGCGCCGATGCACCGAGCCTGGCCGGCGAACCGAACATGAAGCGCGTGTCGGTCCGCGACCGAGAATACGGCCACCGTGTCGATGCCGAGCTCTTGGCAGGCGCGAATGATGCGCACGGCGATCTCGCCACGATTGGCGACCAGGACCTTCTTGGGTAGCGACATGGCGGCGCAGCTAACCCGCCAGGGGGCCCAAGGCCGCGATGTGGACGCGACCGAGCCCCTGGCCTAGGCCCTTAGGCCCTCAGGCATGCGCACCGTCGCTCTGGTCTGCCACCGAGAGCTGCTGGCGGGCCAGGTCCGCTGCCAATTCGGCCTTGCAAGCGTCCAGGTTGTCCTTGCCCAGGGCGACCTCCAGCACCTGTTCCATACGAGAGCAGAAGTGGAAGGTCATCGCGTCCTGGATCTCTTTCGGGATCTCCACCACATCCTTGCGGTTTTTCTCTGGCATGATGACGGTCTTGATGCCAGCCCGGTGAGCCGCCAGGACTTTTTCCTTGATGCCACCGACCGGCAACACCGCGCCTCGCAAGGTGGCTTCGCCAGTCATGGCCAGGGTGTGGTCCACACAGATACCAGTCAGCAAGCTGACGATGGCCGTGAGCATGGTCACACCAGCGCTGGGGCCATCCTTGGGAACCGCGCCGGTCGGTACGTGGATGTGGATGTCGAGCTTGTCGAACACGTCTTCATCAATGCCGATCTCGCGGGCAGCGCTGCGGACGTAGGAATTGGCCACGCCGACCGACTCTTTCATCACATCGCCCAAGGAACCGGTGAGCTTCATCGTCCCCTTGCCCTTGAACTTGGTGGCTTCAATGAACAGGATGACGCCACCCACCGGTGTCCACGCCAGTCCGGTCGCGACCCCCGGCACGCTGGTGCGCTCAGCCACGTCGTTGAAGAAGCGGATGGGACCCAGGATCTCTTCCACCTTTTCGGGGGTGATCATGGCGGTGCCCTCGAGCGTCTCGCTGGCCACTTCCTTGGCGACCCAGCGCAGGATCGCCGCGATCTCGCGCTTGAGGCTACGCACGCCGGCCTCGCCTGTGTAGCTCTCGATCAGGCATCGAATCGCAGCGTCGGAGATGTTGACGTTTTCTTCGGTGATGCCGTGCGCATCGAGCTGTTCTGGCAGGATGAAATTGCGCGCAATCTTGACCTTGTCTTCCATCGTGTAGCCGGGGATCTCGATCACCTCCATCCGGTCCCGCAGGGGCCAGGGGATGGGTGCGAGCTGGTTCGCGGTGGCGATGAAGAGCACCTTGGAGAGGTC
>JAADHA010000294.1:10263-14434 GCA_013152105.1 Oligoflexia bacterium
TTGTTCGTGCCAGCCTTTTTGATGCCCTTGATGATCTTGCCAGGCAACGATCCGATGTAGGTCCGCCGGTGTCCCCGAATCTCGGCTTCGTCCCGGATACCGCCCAGGCTGATGCGCACCATCTTGCGATCGACCGCTCGGGCCACCGACTTGGCCAGGCTGGTCTTGCCGACCCCCGGAGGACCGACCAGGCACAGGATCGGCCCCTTCATGTCGGCCTTGAGCTTGCGCACGGCGAGGTATTCCAGGATCCGCTTCTTCACCTTTTCCAGATCGTAGTGGTCTTCATCCAGGATCGCGGCCGCCTTGGGGATCTGCAGGATGTCCTTGCTGGACCGGCTCCACGGCAGCTCGATCAACCAGTCGATATAGGTCCGGCTGACGGTGTATTCGGCGGCGCCAGGGCTCATGCGGCTCATGCGCTTGAGTTCCTTGAAGGCCACCTTCTCCACGTCCTTGGGCATGCGGGCCTTTTTGATATTCTTCTTGATGTCCTCGAACTCTTCTTGGCGATCATCGACCTCGCCCAGTTCTTTCTGAATGGCCTTGAGCTGCTCGCGCAGGAAGTACTCCCGCTGCGCCTTGTCCATCTCGCCCTTGACCTCGGACTGGATCTTGTTGCTGAGCTCGAGGACCTGGATCTCTTTGTTGAGCAGCGTGATCACCTTGTCCATGCGCCCGGCGGTATCGAAGGTCTCCAGCAGATCCTGCTGCTCTTCGACGCCGATCCCCAGGTTGCTGGCGACGATATCCGCCAAGACGCCAGGCTTGTCGATGGAACGGACCAGGAAGCTGGCTTCGGCAGGGATGGTCGGCGAGAGGTCGATGATGCGCTGGGCCAGCTCGCGCAGGTTGGCCATCTTGGCGTCGAGATCGTCCGGTTGGTCCTGGGATTCCTCGAAAACATCGACCTCGGCGCGCAGGTAGCCATCTGAGCTCAACCACCGGCGGACCTTCACCCGAGCCACGCCCTGGATGATGACCGACAGCTTGTTGCCTGGAATCTTGACCGACTTGAGGATCTTGACGATCGAGCCCGTCTGGTACAGCTCGCCGGTGCTGGGGTCTTCATTCCTGGCGTCCTTCTGAGCCAGGATCCCCAACAGCTTTTCACCCTCGAGGGCAGCGTCGACAGCCTGAAGAGACTTGTCGCGACCGACATTGATCGGGCGAGCCAGGACCGGAAAAATGACCGAGTTCCGGATCGCCAGGATGGGCAAGCTGAGGATGCTGGGAAGGGTGCCGCTGTCGCGGTCGGGAGTCTCGACGGACATCGGGGCCTCAGGAGAGTGGTCAGTGCGCGCCCAGTAGGCGTCGCTAGGAAGGATGCAGGAAGGGAATCAGGGATTCAGCGAGAACGCGCGACGTCTTCCGCCGAGCAGGCGGCCGCAGCGAGACTGCCTCGTGCGTTCCCTTATACGCGACGACTGCCAAGGCAAGCACTCAGACAGCGCCGATGTCGTCGACAGAAGTCGTCGGGGGAGCATGGACCGAGTTGGCGAAGTCAGGCCGGCCGTCTGGTGGCTGAGCGACGAGCCGGCGACCGGAGCGCTTTCCCGGCGACTCCTAGGAGCCGTCCCCAAGCCAGTCCCGCAGCACCTCGGCGCGGTGCTCACCCAGCCTGGGGGCGCGGCGTGTCGTGGCGAGGGTCGTGCCGTCGATCCACCAGGGCGGAGCCACCGTGCGAACCATCGGGCCACCATGGGGATGCGCGTGCGAGACCAGGCGCGCCGCGCTCAGGGCCTGCGGGACGGACTGGACGGCACCGCCCGGCACACCGGCGGCGGCGAAGCGGTCGACCCAGGTCGCGGTGGTCTCCGTGGCCAGGGCCCGCTCCAGCTCGGCGTCGAGCTCGGCCCGGTGCGCGACCCGGCTGGGATTGCTCGCAAAGCGAGGGTCTGTCGCCAGCTTCGGCAGGCCGATGGTCTCCATCAGGCGACCGAAGAGCAGGTCGTTTCCGACCGCAAGGACCAGGCGTCCATCGGCCGTCGCATAGGTTCGCAGCGGGTGGACCGACTCGTGAGCGTTGCCTCGGCGCTGGGGTGCGACGCCCGCGTCCAGCCAACCAACCGCGTGGTAGACGAGCAGGTCGAGCAGGCCGTCCAGCATCGGCACGTCGACGATGCCTCCACGGCCGGTGCGCTCGCGCCGCAACAGCGCAGCGGTGATGATCTGGGCCGCATTCATCCCCGCCACCAGGTCCGCGATGGACGCGCCGCACTTTGCAGGCGGGCCATCCACAGCACCGGTCAGCGAGGGGATCCCCGACATGAACTGGACCACATTGTCGTAGCCAGGGCGCGGGTCGTCGGGACCAAAGCCCGAGATCCGGCAGATCACCAGGTCGGGCCGCGCCGCGACCAGCTCAGCCGGACTCAGCCCCAGCCGGCCAAGGACCCCTGGGCGGAAATTGCTCACCAGGACATCTGCCACCCCGACCAGACGGGACAACAGGGCGCGCTCGGGCGCCTGGCCGAGGTCCATGCAGATGGACCGTTTCCCTCGGTTGACCGCCAGGAAATAGGCGGACTCATGGCCGTCCCGCCCCTCGACGAAGGGCGGGCCGAAGCGCCGACTCTCATCGCCACCCGGCGCCTCGACCTTGACGACATCAGCCCCCAGATCCGCCAGGCGCATCGTGGCGAAGGGCCCCGACAGGACCCGTGACAGGTCGAGGACACGCAGACCCTGGAGAGGAGGGGTGGTAGCGGTCATGGGCTGGCATCCTTGCGAGCTGCGGGGCTGACGATGGGAGGCTGTCCGGCCTTGCGGTGTTGGCCTGCCGTCCGGTCCGGTCCCATCCCGCTCAGTCGCCCGCTGGCGCGCATCCACGACTCGTAGGCTGGCATCTCTTTCTTCGGCCAGGTCCGCTCGGTGAGATCAGCCCGGGTGGGGACCAGCTCGGGCGGCACCTCGGCGCCACCGACCAGGTCCCAGACGACCAGGCGCCCCTCGGCCATCACGGGGGCGCCGATGTGGGCGCTGATGTTGTCCTGAACATAGAAGGGAGCGCGGTCCAAGACCGACGCAGGGACTCGTCGCGCGAAGCTGGTCCGCATCACTTCGCTGTCGACAAGCTGGCGGTCCAACACCACCCACCGGAAGCCTTCGGACACCAGTCGGCCCAGGGCCGCGGGGGCGTAGCCAAGCTCGCGATCCGGATCGCGCGTCACGCGGCGCAGGTACAGGATGAAGGGGTTGGCCAGCCGCCGCCGGAAGCCGGCGGGATGAAAGATCGGGGCGTTCTCCGCCATGCCCCCAAAGGTCGGCTGCTGGTGTACCGCCTGCCAGGCGATCGATATCCGCGCCATCCCAATCGGCAGCTCGATGAGCCCGCCGCGCTCGGAGCCGATCACCCGGTAGATCTCAGGCGGACTGAAGTCCCGTGCCAGCAGAGGGAAGGCCAGAACGCGGTGCTGTTCGACCATCCCGACCACAACCAGGAGAACCGGAACGACGGCCGCGGGCAGACGGGGAAGGCGGGCACGCCGAAGCGCATCGAGCCGGTCCACCAACATGCCCAGCAAGACAGAGGCCGCCAGCATCGCCACCGCCACCATGCGCACCGGAAACCAGAGACGGTCGAAGAAGGGCAAGTAGTGATAGGCCAGCAGGTAGTGGGGCATCGAGATGCCGGCACCGACTTGCAACACGGGGCCTATCGCAAAGGCCATGACGACCAGCCATGCCCCCACCCAACGAGCCCGGTCTCGGGCCACGCAGGCGGCCAGAAACAGCAGCAGACCCCACACCAGGTATCCGAACAGGGGTTGGCCCTGGGTCTCCATCAGCCAGTAGCCGTGGAGCTGCTGGGACACATTATTGGCCACCGCGGCGGGTTGGTCCAAGGCACCCGAGGCGCCACGCTGGAGCCCCGGCACAGCCCCGGCCGCCACACGCCCTGCCATCGCCAGGACCCCAGGCCCAACCACAGCGGCCGCCGCCATGGCCGCCACCAGGAAGCCCAGAAGACGCCGCTTCCGCGCCCCCCGGCGCACCAGATCCACGCCACCGAGCCAGGCGAAGAGCAGCGCCATGAAGTAGCCCATGAACCAGTAGGTCCAGGCCGCCAGCCCGGTGAAGACCCCGGTCAGCAGCGCGTCTCGCCACCGCGCGGGGTGGGGCCTTGCGCCCGGAAGGCGCGCGTCACCGTCCACACCGCCAATGTGGA
>JAADHA010000354.1 GCA_013152105.1 Oligoflexia bacterium
GGCAAGGGGACGCTACCCGGCAAGTTGATGATCGGACCCGCCGCGATCAGGGTGGCAAGCGCCAGCCACAGCGCTGGCGCGACCCATCGCCGGGCGCGCTGGCCCCAGGCGCCCGCGAACCCCAGCAGCACGACAATGGGCGTGATCCCCAGCAAGCCCTCGGACAGGGCCAGTGAGCCCAGGTCTCGCTCTTCCAGGAGTTGGGCCAGGACCATCGAGCGACCGCCATGAACCACGGTGTCCCACAGGGTCGTGTCCATCGCGGCCATCGGGGCCTGCCCCACCAGGGTGTAGGCGATCGGCAGACCGACGACCAGGCTGGTCCCAGCCAGGCAGGCGAAGACCGACCGGAAAGCCCACCGGCGCTCGACCAGGGAGAGCACCCACAGGCTGGCCATCCCCAGTCCGCAGAAGAAGCCGTAGAACCAGTACGACAGCGCTGCGAAGCCCAACATCAGCCCCGACAAGAAGGCCGACCCTTGGCCCTTGGTCACCAGCGCCCGCGCGAAGAGGCCCAGGGCCAGGGGCACGAAGATGATGCCAAAGACCTGTGTCGGGCGGCCGTAGGCGAGCTCTCTTACCAGTACGGGAGAGGACTGGCACACGATGCCCCCAACGAGCGCGGCCACCGGCGACCGCCACCAGCACCCCGCCAACCACGCCGCTGACGCCCCCGCCAGCCACAGCGCGGTCACCTGGAACAGGGTGAAGCCCGCCGTCAGGCCAAAGACGGCTATGAAGGGCCTGGCCACCAGCGCGTCGAGCTGAAAGCCAGCGAGAAGCACGAAGTCGGCCACGTTCGGGTACATCAGCAGACGGCTGTGGGTGGCACCCAGCCAGCCGCGTTGCGACAGCAACCAGAAGTAGTTGACCGTGCACGACAGGTCCGGGTAGCTCGGGTCGCCTGGGAACCAGCGACTTGGTGCCGCGCTGGCGGGCAGGAGCAGAACCCAAGCGCTCACCAACAACAGGGGTAAGACCCACTTGCTTCCTCTCGGAGCCGGGCCCAGGCGTGGGACCAGGGCGAAGCGGGCTAGGGGCTCTGCGACGGTTCACCTCGAGCGATGGTGCAGTCTGGCATGGTATCGCTGGGGCCTGCCGCCGAGGTGCACCGCGCTGCGCCGCGCCGCGCCGACACGGCCTTGGCTCTCCCTCTGACCGCACGATCACGTTCTTGTCGTCAACCTCGCCCCATCAGACCCGAGTGTGGAAGCTGGCCACCGCCAGCGTGGCTGGGCTGATCATCGCCCACGAGATCGCCTTCTATGCGGTCGACACGCGGCTGCCGCGAGACCTCTCCCAGGCACATGTGGTCTTGGCCGGCCTGTACCGAGACCTGGGATCGACCGGTACTTGGGCCGAGATCGTACGCACCATCGCCATGGACGCGGGGGGTTGGTACAACGCGATCCTGGCCATCAGCCTGCGCCTGCTGGGGCGGTCGCCCTGGGTCTTCGAGGCGTGGAACATCGCCTGGCTCGCCCTCATCCTGGGCGGCATGGCCATGCTTTTGACCCGCCAGGGCCGACCAGGCGCGGCCATGGCGGGCATCGCGCTGGCCTCCTCGATGCCCAGCATCCTCACGGGCAGTCGGGTCGGCTGGATCCACATGCCCGAGGCGGCGCTGGTGCTGCTGGTCGTCCGGGTCTGGATGGGCGATCCGGGTCTTGGCCGGTGGCGCACCGTGTTCGCCCTGATCCTGTTGCCATCGCTTGCGCTGACGCTGCGCCCCTCGGCCGTGATCTGGATCGCCTTGACCGTGCCGCTCGTCCTCTCGAACGGGCGGTTTGCCGCCAATCGGCAAGTCTTCCGGCGGCGCCTCACGCTGGTAGGCGCCGGCCTGGTGCCGGCCCTCTTGCACCTTGGTCTTCAGCTTGGTCCCTACATCATGTCCAAGCTCCAGTCACGGCCGCGCTACCTCGCCCAGGTCTCTCCTCTGGGCCCGGACCTGCTGTCCAGCTTCGGTGTCCTCATCCTGCTCATCTGCGGGATCGGGACCGTCCTGCTGCTGAGCGATCGCGAGTCGCGGCGCCAGGGCTTCGTTCAGCTCATGCTGTCGTGGGTCGCCATCGCGGTCTTGTTGAAGCTGCTCTTCGGCGTGGGGCTCGACAACTTTCCCGTGGCCGGCTGTGCCCTCGCCATCTTGGGTGCCATGGGTCTGGCTCGCCTGGGAAGGTGGGGGCCGATCAGCGCCGTCCTTGTGGCCATCCTGCTGCATGCGCTCACCTGGACGCCCGCGTCGTTCGGACGGAAGACGCTCGGCTTCCTTCCATTCTCGAACACCGCCATGTTCGAGGAACACCCGTCCAACTACCTGCGGGCCTGGAGCGGACTGGGCAGCGTCGAGGTGAAGGCGCTCTTGGATGCCACCTGCCCGGATCGGCAGTTCAAGCCCTGCCATGTCGAGGTCGACCACGGCCTGTTCCAGGCATTTAGCGAGGACCCCGGCCATCTGGAGCTGTTCTTGATGGGCGAGGACCAGGTCATGCTGCACTCCGTGCTGGACCAGCCAGTGCCCGTCCCACACCACATCGACGCCATGGCCATCGTATCCTGCGCTGCCAACCAGAAGAACTGGCAGGCCCGCTATCCAAACGCCATCACCGTGGCCCAGTCCCTGGTCCGCTCGTCCAGACTGTCTCCCGCGTGGACCCGCAACCTGGGCGGCGGCTGTCGATATGACTGGCTGACGCCATTCGGGCTCTTCGAACGCCCCGACCTCGCTCCTCCTCAGACGTGGGAGGCCACTCCTGCCGGGCCCGAGCAGCCGGCCATGAAAGGTCGGTAGTCTGCTACACTCTGGCCACTCGTTTCCGGAGGACGTGATGCGTGCGCGATTCCTGGTCATCGGTGGACTCTTCGCCACACTCTCCGTCCTAGTCTTCCCTGCACTGTCGGGCTGCACCAAGCCCTGCGACACGGGCTTTGGCAAGACCGCGGATGGCGAATGCCTGCCGCTTGCCGGTACCGGCGACGGTGGCGCCACAGGCACTGACACCGCCACCAATGGTGATGCTGGTGGCGGCGACGCTGGGACTGACGCTGGGACTGACGCTGGCGGCGACGCTGGCGGTGACGCTGGAACCGGCGGTGACGCTGGCGGTGACGCTGGAACCGGCGGTGACGCTGGAACCGGGACCAAGCCGGAATTGGCCGGGTTCACGGGCCAGGTCACAATCGCATCGAGCATCGACACCACCGGTGCCACGCAGATAGTCGTCGAAGCCTGGGCGCCCGAATTCCTGATCAAGGGCTGGCCGGACCCGACCCATATGCCCGCCTCTATCGCCGTCGCCGATATGCCCGCCGATGGCACGGCGGCGTCCTATGAACTGTACTTCGACTTCGACCTGATCAAGGGCGGGCAGCCCTTCTACCCCTTCGCGTTCATCGACACCGGCGATGGCGACTACTACGACAACCCGCGCGGCGTCTATGCCAGTGGGGACATCACCGTGATGCCCCTTCACACCACCACGGGCATCGACATCGTCATCGACACTCAGTAGGCGCCTGGGGTAGGCGCCCGGGTCGAATCGCCCGTCAGTCCCGCTGCTCCACCAGCACCGTCGTCGTGCCGTCCACCCAGCCCTGGTCGAACTCGGCGGTGATGTCCACCGTCGCGCTGTCCACGGTCAGGTCGCTGATGTTGAGCCAGGCCAGGGGAGGGGTAGCCAGGAAGTCCGTCGGGTCCCCGTCGACGATGACGGTCAGCGAGCGACCGGTGGTGTCGCCGTAGGGTCCGGACTGGAGGGGGGCCGGCAGGTAGCCGACCAGGGCACCGCCTTGGCTGCCCAAGATCACCAGGCGAGACTCGTCGCTGTAGCGAGCCAGGACCGCGACATCGCACTGAGGCACGAAGCCGGGCAGGGTGCTGGCGAGGGTGCAACGGGGCCCACAAGCCAGGGGGAGGGCCGCGCAGGCGAGCATAGCCAGGGGCTTGGGTGAGGGTCGGAGGAGCACGGGGTGTCGCGAGCGGGGCGGGGAGAGGTTGGGAAGGGCCAGAGCGTAGCCCCGTCCATCGCCAGCCGTCCATGCGTCGAGAAGTCGAGAAGATGCCAGTCAGCCACGGACGAGGGCTTGGCGAGAGAGGGCGAGCAGCTTGCGGACCGGTGTCGCCGCGAGCCGTCGGGCGGTGAGGTCGACCTGGGCGATCTCGTGGTCGGTCCAGGGCAGGGCCGCGATCGTGAGGGCGGCGGCGGCGAGCAGGCCGAAGGTCAGGCCAAGGGAGAGGACCAGGTCGAGGGTGGCCGGGTCGAAGAGTGTCAGGGCGTTCATGGAGTCCTCCTGAACAGGTGTCCAGAGTATACTGCACACACGTCCAGGTCGCCAAGGGGCGTATGGGACAGTATATGTCCGTTCTGGGGCTTGCAATCCTCTCGAAGGTGTGCAACACACCTCGCTCCAGAAGCTCTTCCCCTCGCCCAGCACGGACCTCCACCATGCGCGTCTTCGTGACCCAGGAGATCGATCCCGCCGGCCTCGCCTTGCTTCGTCAGGCTGGCCACCGGGTGGACCAACGGGTCGCCGACTCGCCCATCGCTCCCGACGCGCTGGCGGCAGCCCTGGCGGGCTGCGCGGCCCTGGTGCCCATGCCCACCGACCGCGTGGACGCCGCGGTCCTGGCGACGCTGGGACTGCGGGTAGTGGCCTGCCACTCGGTGGGGGTGGACCACGTGGACCTGGCGGCAGCCCGTGCCCACGGGGTCATCGTGACGAACACGCCTGGCGTACTCACCGACGCGACGGCGGACCTGGCCATGGCCCTCATCCTGGCGACCGCTCGGCGCTTGGGCGAAGGCGAACGCCTGCTGCGCCGTGGCGACTTCCATGGTTGGCGGCCGACCATGCTGCGGGGCATGGACCTGGCCGGTGCGACCTTGGGGATCGTCGGCTACGGCCGGATCGGACAGGCCGTCGGCAGGCGGGCCCAGGCCTTCGGCATGAAGCTCTTGTGGACCCGCTCGACCCAGGGCACGCCGCTGGCCGAGCTGCTCGCCCACAGCGACATCGTCAGCCTGCACTGCCCGCTCGGGCCCAAGACCCACCACCTCATCGACCGGGCGGCCCTGGCCGCGATGAGACCTGGCGCCTTGCTGATCAACACCGCCCGCGGCCCGGTCGTCGACGAAGACGCGCTGGCGGACGCCTTGGAAGCGGGTCACCTGGGCGGGGCCGGTCTGGACGTACACGCACACGAACCGCGGGTCCACCCTCGCCTGATCAAGCGCGAAGACATCGTCCTGTTGCCGCACCTGGGCTCCGCCACCTGGAAGACCCGGCGGGCCATGGCCGAGAAAGCCTGCCGCAACGCCGTGGCGGTCCTGGCGGGACGTGTGGCGCCTGACCGCGTGGCGTGCTGAATGCGGCCAACGGATGTCCGAGTTTGACCGCGGTGGCGGTCCTGGCAGGACGTGTGGCGCCTGACGCCGCCTCTTGTGGCCGCACTCCGGGGCCTCGAGGTCCCTCTGGCGCATCGCCTGCACCGCCCGCGGCCGACAGGTCGATACGTCATCCCCCCGACGTGGCCGCTATCGTCGGGTCCGGGCGTACTCGGCGGCCCGGCCTCCCGCCATCTCGCCGGTCAACCAATGTCCGAGTTAGAGCGAAGCCCATGCCAGATCCCCTGTTCGCCGACACAACCGTCCTCAACAAGTCCCAGAAGCTGGTGCGGATCCTCCACCGCCTCCAGGACGGGGGGATCACCACCGCCGAATTGCGGGCGGACTACGATCTCGATGATCGCACGCTGCGCCGCTACGTGCGGGACCTTCGCGGTGTCGGCCTGCCGCTCAACACCGTGGGGCGTGGGCCCGGACGGGTCTGGTCCCTGGACGCCAGCTATCGCCGGCAGCGGGTGCCGCTGACCCTGCTGGAGCTGGTCAGCCTGCACTTCGGTCGCACGCTGTTCAACTTCCTGGGCGGCACGCAGTTTGCCCAGGATGCCGACGAAGCGATCGAGCGTCTGTCCACCCTGGCGGGCCACGACGTGCTGGTTCACCACATGGAGCGGAAGTTCGTCGCGGTTGGCGAAGCATCCAAGGACTACGCCCGCGACAGCGAGCTGCTGGACGAGATCCTCACGGCCCTGCTCCGCCAGAACCCCGCACATGCCCTCTACGCCCGCATCGCGGGGCCGACTCGGGCCTACCAGCTTCGGCCCCTGACGCTGGGGATCTACCGCCAGGGGC
>JAADHA010000622.1 GCA_013152105.1 Oligoflexia bacterium
TGGAACGGGTCGGCGACGCCCACGTAACCCTGTACCCGGGCCGAGCGGTGGTCGTGCGGTGATGCGTCCAGTCGCGACAGACCGCGGGCGCGAAGCGAGCGCCGAGGGGTGCCGATGCTGCCCCTGCTGGGATGTCCGTCGGCGCAGAACAGCGGTCGACATCAGGGTGGTCAAGGAATTCCGAGCACGCGCGCTAGCAGCCACTCCTGGGTCGAAGCTGAGCATGATGTGGGTGGCATGTCTGGGTTGCCCCAGTTCACGGAGTCCCCGCGTCCTGCTGGGCGGGTGCCTGGCCGATCACCAGGGTCGCGACGACGGGCAGGTGGTCGGAGATCTGGTTGTCCTGTGTGCGAACGTGGGCCTGTTGGACCTGGATCGGGCCGCCGACGAAGACGTAGTCGATCTTGCGGTCGGGTTTTTGTGCCCCGAAGGGCAGGTAGGTTCGATGCTGCGGATCGAGTTGGTCGCCCAGAACATCGGTAAACTCTGGCAAGAGCTGATCGATGGGGTTGTCGGTGTCGGCGTAGAGATCCTGTTCGGTGGTGAGTTGGGACTTGTCGAAGCCAGGCGGCAGCAGGTTGAAGTCACCAGCCAGGATCCACGGTTGACCCTGGGGTCGGTCTTCGATCCAGTCCTTGAGCATCGCGACCTGGCGAGCGAGGGTGCCGTCGCCGTGACTGAAGGCCGAGAGGTGGGTGTCGGCGATGGCCAGGGCTTGGTCCCAGCCCGCGACCGGAACCTCGGCGAAGAGGATGGCCCGTTTGAGGTTGAAGACCTGGCGGTAGCGGGGTTCGTCGAGGAGCGGGAGCTGCAGGCGGCTTGCGTGGAGCATCGGGCCGCGCACCAGGATGCCCAGCTCCAGATCGACCCGGCCGAGGAAGTCTCCGAACGGGCTGGGGACAAAGGGGCTCTTGTGGTAGGGCGCGGAGGCGGCGCAGTTCGCGCCAGCGGCCCGCACAAAGGGGGGGAGTTGGTCGATGCGACCGGTGCGGTCGCTGTCCCGGTCGATCTCCTGGAGCAGGGCGATGTCGGGGGCCGCGTCGCGTAGCACCCGACTGATGGCCCGCACTGTGTCCGCCACGTCCTGGGCTGGGACCGAGACGGCGTCGCCGCCATCGTAGAAGAAGCGATGGCGGCGACTGCCGCTGAATTGCAGATTCCAGCTCAGCACGGTGAAGGGCTGACCGGCGGTGATGCCGCCCGTGTCGATGTCCGTGTCGCAGCGCACCGAGGCCGGCTCGACCGGTCCGGGCCGGTACTCGGTGCCGAAGGCGAAGCCGACCAAGGCCAGGATGACCCCCAGCAGCAACAGGAGCAGGGCCGCCAGCGTCTTGATGATCGTCTTCATGCGGCCCAGTCTAGCGCAGTTCAGTAGCCAGGGTCGAAGCCGGTCACCTGATGGCTGTCGTCGGGCTGCTGGGGATCGACCGGGTCGCCCTGTTCGTCGATGGGGTCATCGGCGGTAACCGAGCTGATGTCGAAGTCGCCGACGCGCGTGGCGGTGTAGTCGGTCTCCAGGCGCAAGCTGACCCCGACCCCGTCGCCGACATCGCAGCCCCCGGCCCAGCCGAAGGTGATGACGCCATTCTCGACCGCCTGGTCGTCAGCGGAGAAGGAGCCGGTGACGGTCCCGACGCCCACCGCGGCGCACAGATCGTTGCCGCCCACCGCCAGTCCAGAGAGCATCGAGAAGGTACTGTCGTCGGCCAGGGTGCCGCCCATGCGCTGGCCCAGGACGCCGCCTTCGGTGTCCAGGTTCACGAAGTTGAGCAGGTTGTAGTCGGGTCCCCAGGGCTGATCGACCGCCACCAGATGGCTGTAGGTCTCGCTTGGGCAGTCCGTGCCATCGTCACCGCAGACGGCTGAGACATCGAAGGTGGTGCCGTTGTACTCGATGCTGGCCTTCTCGCCCGGGGTCACTTCAGCGACCAGCTCGTCGTTGATGTAGACGCGGACGTTGTCGGCGTAGGTGACCTCGAAGTTGCCCATGACATCGTGGGGCACGGCGAGCTGGCAGGCGGCCAGTGCGATGGCGGCGCCCAGCGAAGCCGAGACGGTCAGGGCGGTGCGGGTGTTGGCGTTCATGGTGTCTCCTCCTCACGACCTGGGTTGAGGCGGTCGTGCCGCCCACTTGGCAGGAGGCAGCCGTCCGCGATGTGTGCTCGACGATGGCACGTCAGCCCGGAACGGGAAGATCCAGGGCTTCGAGCCCGGATCTTGGCAGGTATTCAGGGCTTCCTGGACCGTGGTCGCTAGCGTGATCTCGTCGCCGACGAAGAGGATGTGCAAATGCAGTGACCCCAACGGGCCTATGCGCCAGGGCTCCAGCCATCGTAGGCGATGGCGCCGCCCTGGGACAGGGTCACCTGGTAGTTGGCCCGCACATCGGTCCAACTGTCCATCGCACCTCCTGGCCAGGTCACGGTGATCTCGTCGACGGTGCAGGCCGCGTCCAGGCCGACGTGCAGCACCGTGTCCTGCTGCATGCCGAAGTGTCCGTAGCCACCGCTGATCTGTTCGGTCTGGGTCAGGTCACCGGTCGTGATCTGGACGGTGGCGCCGATCCCGCGTGCGTTGGCGCTGTCGCCGTCCAAGGCGATCCGCAGGGTGTTGCCGGGTCCCAAAAGGTTCTCGTAGAGGTGGATCTCGTGCGTCTCCCAGGGGGTGCCGCTGCGCGCGGTAGAGCTGCCCGTCACCACGTCCAGATCGCCGTCCCGGTCGAAGTCTGCGATGGCCAGCCCGGCCGGCCATTCCTGGTCCAGACCCCAGTCCGAGGACACGTCCTGGAACTGGCCCGGGGCCACCTGGCGCCAGACAAACAGGTGTGTATCGGGGTAATCACTGCTGCTGACGACAAGGTCCTTCCAACCGTCCCCGTCCAAGTCGACCATGGCGGTAAAGAGGTCGCCCGCGTTCCAGTCGGCCGAAGGCCAGGTGCGCTCCAGGCCGTTGCTGTCGTTGCCCGGCCGCGAGAAGTTGCCGCTGCCGTCGTTGATCAGCAGCTCGGTCGGGTCGCTGCCCTGGCCGATGTGCCAGTGTACGATCTCGGCGGTGACCAGGTCGTTGTCGCCGTCGTTGTCGATGTCCCCGCAGGCGGTCGTGAAGGAGTTGCCCGCCAGGCGCGCCGGCTGGTCGTCCCAGCCCGGCGTCCAGTAGTCCGCGGCGCTGTCGCAGCCGCTGATGCTGGGAGAGCCCGGGTCGGGGTCGCAGCCGCCGTAGACCTGGCAGTAGCAGCGATAATACTGGTCATCGACGTAGCTCAGGTTGTCGTCGGCGGCGAAGCCGGTGCTCATTGAGGTGTCCACGAAGCTGCCGTCGCCCTGGTTCATCCACTGCTGGTTCCAGGCCCGGCCATAGTTGCTGGCCAGCAGGTCCGGCCAACTGTCACCGTTCAGGTCGCAACTGGTCGCGCCATAGGCGGACCGGCGAGCCTGGCCGTCCAGCCAGTCGTCGAGCGAGGTGCCCCGGATCATGGACAGACCGGCGGACTCGGTGGCGTCTGTGAAGGTGCCGTCGCCATTGCCCAGGTAGAGATGGTCCTGCTCGGCGTAGAGATAGCCATACTGTTCGTACCAGCCGGTCACCCACAGGTCCAGCTTGCCGTCCGCGTCGGCGTCGACGAAGCTGGCCCCAGAGGTGGCGTAGCCATCGGCGATGGAGATGTCGGACTGCGTGGCCAGGCTGAAGTGGCCCGTTCCGTCGTTGAGCAGGATCTCGCTGCGGTCACCCTGGTCACTGTCCGGGTCATTGGCGTCGTAAAAGGCGCCGGCGAAGGCATCTAGATCCCCGTCGTTGTCGACATCGCCAAAGACGTGGATCTGGCTGGCTCGCCCGCCATCACCCTGGCGCGGCGTGAACAGACCGCTCTCTTCTGTCTGGTCGACGAAGGTCCGGCCTCCGTTCCCATCGTCGACATTCATCATCACCCAGTGGTAGCGGGTCCCCTTGGCGTAGTCGTCGCGGCCAAAGGGCGAGCCCTCGTTGATCACCAGGTCGGGGTAGCCGTCGCCGTCGAGGTCGGCGGTCGACATCTTCACGCCGCGCACGTCGGTCAGGCCCCACTGCTCGGTGCGTTCTTCGAAGGCGGTGCCCTGGGTCCAGGCGCTGCTGCTGTTGCAGATCTCGGGCGGCGTCTGATCGGCTGGGGTGCTGTCCTTCTTGCAGCCGAAGCCAGCGAGGATGATGATGATGAGCGGGAACACGGGACCTCCACGGCAGGAGAGCCCCATAGCGCGTCGGTCTGCCGGCTTCTATGGCGCTGGCTTCTGTGGCGCTGACTTGTAGGGCAGCGCATCCAGGCGCTGGTGCAGTGACCACTTCGGGTCCCATTTGGGGACGTGACAGGATGTGCAGATCCCCTCCAGCACGCACTCGGGACAGGTGCTGCCCAGGCGCATGATGTTGTCGATGCCGGGTGCCGCGATGTGGTCGGTGCCTGGACCGTGGCAGGACTCGCATCCCACGCCCTCGTCCGTGCGCAGCGTCTCCATCGTCGCCGCGGCTTTGCCGCCAGCGGCCAGGGACTGGAAGGCCGTGGGCGTCGCGTGACACGACGCGCAGGCCGGGTTCGTTGCGTCATCGCCAGTCAGCAGGTCCATTGCCTGGGCGTGGGAGTACTTGGACCAGGCTCGGTACTCGGTCTTGTGGCAGCTCTTGCAGGCGGCTGACCCGACCGTGGGGCCGTCCTTGAAGGCCAGCAGGGGTCGAGCCGCCGTGCCGGTGGCCAGCGCGTCCAGGCGAGCCCGCAGCGTGTCCTCGTCCATGCCGACGGCGGCGAAGTGGTCGATCAGGGGCATGGCCTTGGCCAGGGTGAAATTCACGCTGTGCTCGACATCGTGGCAGCCGACGCAGGCGTCGGTGGAGTCACCGCCGGACGCGGTCGCCGCGGGGTCGCCGTCATGGGGGCCAGCCGGCCCGTGGCAGGACTCACAGCCGACATCGGTGTGGGGCGAGGTGGTGTCGCCTGGGATGAAGCCGCCCTGGTTGAAGCCCACGACGTGGCAGCCGACGCAGGCCAGGTCGTCGGCGCGGTCCTGACGATAGAGGCTGACGAAGGCGCCCGCGTGGTGGGTGATGGCCCAGCTCGTCGCCTCGGCCGTGTGGCAGGCAGCGCAGGCCCGCACGCCCTGGTAGCCGTTGAAGTCCCGCCAGGGGTCGGCCGGCAGCGGCTGCCCGTCTTCGTCGACTCGCGTGCCGCTGGCGTTTCGTCGCATCGCGATGATCGGAGTCATTCCGCGAATATAGGGCATGAATGCGTCGGTCACGGTCACCACCGCCATGCCCTTGGCCACAGGGTCGCCGCTGGTGGGTGTGGCGCCCTTGGGTGCGGGTTGAGCCAGCAGCAGGCTGGGCGTGCTGCGTGCGCCGGTGGCCTGGGCGAACGCGCGGTCGCGGTCGACCACGACATCGAACTGGACGTCGAAGGTGGACTCGAACTCGGCCAGGTCTTGTTCGGTCGCTGAGCTGGTGGCGACCCCCAGCCAGGCCAGGTCAGGCTGGAGCCTGGCTAGCGCGTTCAGCTCGGGCATGGCACGGCGGCAGTGCGGGCAGACCGGTGAGAAGTAGAGGATCGCCGTCGGACCCTTGACGTGCTTTGCCACCGCTTCAGGCAGCGAGACCTGGATCGGTTCGTTGGGCGTCAGGGTGGCGTCGGTCTGGGCGGCGACCGTCCCTTCGGTCCAGCCCCAGCGCGCCTGGGCGGCGCTCGGCGTGGCTGCGGCAGATAGAGTGAGGGCGGTGAGGGCGCAGCTTGCTGCCAGGATGGCGCACAGCAAGCTGGCGAGGTACCGCAAGAAGGGGTCGGCGGGTGCGGACTTGGGAGGCATGGGTGCCCCTTATCGTCGTGACCGGCTCGGCACGTGGCATCATTCATCGCCGATCACACCTGGAGAACGCGATGGCGCACGAGCTGGACTGGGACGAGCGAGGCGAGATCTGCCGTTCCTCGCTCCAATTCCTGCACTTCCTGTGCGGGTCCTGGGTCGGACAGGGGCACTCCCGTGGCGAGCCCGTGCAAGCCCGCTTTCGGGCGCGCCTGTGCTTCGAGGAGACCTTCTTGCAGTGCGAGGAGACCCTGCGCTGTGCCGACGGCCAGCTCAGCCACGAAGACCTGGCGATGACGCGCTACGACCCCGATGGCGAGGTCGTCCGGGTCACGCACTTCATGGCTCGCGGCTGGGTCAG